>JBKPLM010000263.1:0-14129 GCA_046731655.1 Verrucomicrobiota bacterium
TGGATCCCAATCAATCCAAGCGCTATCGCCAGCGCACCGGCCAATAATGGAGCGCTCCCCGGTGGAGTTTGACCAGAATTTTTCTGGAGCAGCCGGCGATTTCCCTTCGCTGCTGCGTCACAAAGGCTTACTCGCTCCGGCGACTGTGAATCCGCTGCCACAAGGCGGAACACCTCAGAAAATGTGGCAACCAACGGAGGCAACCACAATTCTCGCTTTCAAATTTTCCGGGGGCGTATTGGTGGCAGGCGACCGCCGCGCGACCGCTGGCAATACGGTCGTCTATGATCGCGCGGACAAGGTTTTGGAAATCGATCGCCACTCGATCATGGCCATTGCCGGCGTGCCGGCGACAGCGTGGGAAATGGCGCGCGTACTCGAGCATTCCTTTCAATACTTTCGCCGGACTCAACTACAGGAAATGAGCGTCGATGGCAAAGTGCGCGCTCTGTCTAAATTGTTGCGTGACAATTTCGGGTTCGTCATGCAGGGCGTGGGCGTCGTGGTCCCGATCTTCGCGACCTACGATTCTCATCCGAAGCCCGAGGCACGCCTTTATTTTTACGATGCCATGGGGGCACAATTTGAAGCGACCGATTACGCGGCAACGGGGTCGGGATCGCCGGCGGTGCGCGGCATTCTTTATTACGAAAACAACTGGGGCGCAAAGCCGCTGCAGGAATTGGGCGAAGAGGAAGCCGTATCGATTGCGCTACGTGCACTAGATACCGCTGCGGAATCCGACACATCGACAGGCGGCGTAGACCGCAGCGGGAAGATTTATCCGCTTATCAAGATTGTATCGCGTGAAGGGATCACTACGTTGCCGGAGAGCAAAATTGCTGCGGTGTTCAAGGAAACGGTTGCATGATTGAAGAGCCGTATCGTTGGGTCGAAGCGATTGCTAATCGACGAGAGTACATCGAAGCGCAGCTTGCTCCGGGCAGTCCGATCGCGGCGCTGGGTTATCGCGACGGGATTCTGTTTGTCACACTCAGTCAATCGCGCCAGAAGATTTTCGAGATCTACAACCGAATTGCAATGGGTACGATCGGTCATCCCGGAGACATCGAGCGATTGCGAATGGCGGCAATCGAACTGGCCAGCACGGAAGGCTTCACCCGGTCTGCGACAGATGTTTCACTGCGGCGGCTCGTGCATTACTCGCTCAGTCCGGTACTGAAGAGTGCGTTTGAACAGATTTATGGGCCACCCTACCTGGCACGGATGCTCTTCGCGGAAGTAGGAGAACGCCCTGAGGAAGATTTGTTTTTGCGAGTGGATTACGATGGTGAGATTGCGACCAACGGCGCAACCTACGGTCAAGCGCGGCAGGACTTCGCTGCACTCAGCGGGACAAAGCAATCGAGAGAACTAATGGAAGCATTTCTCGCAACTCAGCACGCGCCGGATGCCAATCTTGAGACGGTACTCAACTCCGCGGTCGATGCATGGAGCATTGGGCATATGACTTTACAAACTGACGATGCAAAGGAAATACCAGAGAGCGCTGCGGTCAGGAAACATCGACAGGAACAGCTCGCTAATGCTGGAATCGAGGCGGCGTTGCTTGAGCGTGACACCAGCAGAGCAATTCGCTATCGTTCATTGTCAGACAAAGAATTACGTCCCTTGATTGGCGATTAATAAATGGGAAAAAATCGTCGTCCGGAGGTCACAAGTGAAAACGCTTCGGAATATCCTGGCTCTATCGGGCTTGTTGCTGATGGTGGCGTCTTTCGTCTGGATGCAGGCCCGCCAGACGGAAAGCGGTAAGCCGGCGGCCGCAGAGCCGAGAGCAGCTCAGCCGTCGGCTGCACTTGGTCCATTCGCAGTAGTCATTCTTGATCCCGGCCATGGAGGACAGGATTCCGGTGCAATGTGCGGAGGGTTACTTGAAAAAGATCTCACTCTGGACGTGGCGCGACGAATCGATCGTTTGCTCGACTCGGAAGGAATCGCGACACTGATGACTCGTCTCGGAGATACTTATGTCTCCCTGGCCGATCGCGCGGCGTTCGTTAATCGGGTCGGAAACTGCATTTTTGTCAGTATTCATTTCAACGAGGATAATAAGCCAGTCGCCAGCGGGGTGGAGACTTACTACCCCTCGCATCAAGTCACCAAAGGTTCCGCTCTCGCTTCGTGGCTGCCTTTTTTATGGCGACCACTTTCCGAGTCGCCGAATCCTGAAAGTCAAAGGCTCGCCGGATTCATTCAGGAAGCGCTGGTCGCCCGCACACGGGCGATCGATCGGGGCACACAACCGGGACAATTTTTTGTGATCGCAAACGTGACTTCTCCTGCCGTCTTAATTGAAGGAGGATTTCTCACCAACAAAGAGGATATTTCCAAACTTACGAGCCAAGATTACCGCGATCAGATCGCCGCAGCCGTTGCTGACGGCATTTTGCATTATCGCGACGCAACGAGTCAGCGTAAGCCAACATTGGCGGTGACAGATCCGGGAAAGCGCTGAATAGGCGGAAAACCAAGGCGTCAAAATAAAATCACAATGAAGACCAGGATCGCTGCGCTGATCTTCGTCGGGTCGCTTATGCTGGCGCGGGCAGACCAGATGATTGAAAGCGTGCAGCAAACTTTGAAGAATCAGGGCTTTTATTACGGCGAGATTACCGGTGAGACGAGTGCGGATTTAACCGCGGCTATTCGCCGTTATCAGATTCGCAATGGGCTGCAGGTAAGCGGTGAGCTCAACCCTGAGACACTTCAATCGCTGGGAATCAACTCTTCTGCCTCCGCGCAACCAGCGCCAAAGCCTGCCTCACCCAGTCCGGCCGCGCCAAAGTCGGGTGAGCAATATCCCATCGAGGAAGCAGACACGACACCGGCACCCGTTCAGCCTTTTACGAATGCCCCGCAAGATCAGCGAGTGTATCCCTCCAACCCCCTCGCCCCTGAGACTTCGGCGACAGGAGTACTCGCGCGAACGCCTTTTGAGGCTGCCCCGCCCGAAGTGCAACGCAATGTCATAGTTTCAGCTCAAATCGCGCTGGCGCGACGCGGCCTTTACCACGAGGAGATCAATGGAATCTATGGGCCGGCAATGGAGTTTTCCCTGCGAGCGTATCAAGCCCGAACCAAACTTCCGGTAACAGGCCGACTTGATTTGCAAACACTCGCCGCGCTTCGCTTGTTACCGCAGCCACACGAACCATTCTACGATCCCTCGCACAGACGCTGGCGTCCCCCGCCCGGCCCGCCGGTCCGCGGTGAATGGGTTCCCGAGTGACGTCGCGCAAGGCTACGGTGCGGCGCAGGCGAGATGCGCGTGCTATTTAGGATTGTCGAAGCTCACCGATTGAAGTTCGGCAAACACTGTGCCGACGAAGACCTGCGCTTCAATGCGAAGCAGAAGTCGTTCGGCGTCATCCGATACCCAGATCGTAGCGCGACGAAATTTGCGGTGCGGTTCTAATTGGCGTTGCTTGCCAATCCGCTTGAGCTGCAAATCGAGCTTAATTGCGTTGTAACTCCCAGCGTGCACCGAGGTTTTTTCCCGGCCAATTACTGTGACAGTAGCAAGGTAAGCATTTGTCGCGGGATAGGCCACCACACGGTAAACGCTGCGGTCCTTAAGCGGCTGACTACGCAAATAAAGCATGGCTGAAAATAGATCGAAGAGGTCGGGAAAATTAAACTGGCGAGTCTTCGCTTCCGCGGCGCCTTTACTCTCTGTTCTCACCCGAGTCACTCCGTGATTTGTGAAAGTGAGATGCGTGACAATTTTCTTTGATCGATAACTCTCGGTCTGCTGGGTTTCGATCGGCCGCAATGTCTCGGCACTGGCAACTGCCTGATAGTTCGCATCCAGTTTCCACAACGCTCGAACCAGACCAATGGTCCGGCCCGCTCCGTCGAGTTGAAACTTGTCTTCAGATGGCTTTGTAAAGTGCACATCGCCAGTAGCAGCCGTAAGACCAGACCATCCGAAGCGATAGGACGCGCGCAACGGGCGCAGCTCCGGAAAATTCCCGGCCGGATCCCTGCTAATTGTCGCTTCCCAATTCTCCGCAAGCGCGCTGGAGCAGAACGCGAGAAAGGCAAAGATCGCTTGCAGGATTAGAATCGATATTTTCGCAGGCCGCAACCGCTCACCAGGTTTCCCTTTCATATGGGTCGCTGCTTTTCATTCGTACGAAAAAAATACACGCGAGTTTAGCTCGCGTGTATTTCCGAATTGTCGAATTTAAATATTAAGGCTTCGCAGCTCTTGCTGGAGTGGCGGATGGATTCGCTTTGGCAGTTGAGGGCGCAGCGCGTCCCGGCTTGTTGAGCACGGTGATAATTTCATTCGTAAAATCGACATTGTCTGGCGCATACAGCATAAATGGGACGCCGTTAATGCTCATGCCCGATTTATCGAACACCAGGTCGAAATGATTCGCTTTGACTTTCTCCAGCACGACATCGGAGATTTCCTTTACGATTCCTTCTCGCACGCGCATCAGCTGTTCCTGCAATTGTCGTTCCCGGGTTTGACGGAAATCGCTGATCTCGCGCTCCATGTTTTTGATGTTGGCGATCTTGTCGTCTCGTTCTTTTGCGGTTTGGGTCTTTTTATCCGCGCTCAGGGCCGGCGACTCTAGCTGCTTGTTCAGATTATTGATTTCGTCCAGGGCCTTTTTGTACGCCTCCGCTCGATCATCGTATTCTTTCTTGGCGGCATTTTTGGCGTCATTGATTTTTACTTCGGCTTCCTTGGTCTTGTTGTATTCCTTAAACGCGCGCTGCATATCAACCGTTCCGATTTTCAGTGTGCCTTGTGCAAGAGCCGCAATCGGAAAGGCCAGCGTCAATGCAAGCATTGTGAACAGAGACTTTTTCATAAAATGGAGGATACAGTGCTCGGAATGGCGTTAGACTGCAACCACATATATTCGTTCAAAATTGATAACCCACGTTGAAGTTGAAACGGCCGCCACCGTGATATCCGTCGCGCTGTAGCGGATATCCGTAATCGAGGCGCAACGGGCCGATCGGCAGATCAAGGCGAAGCCCGATACCAATATCCGAGGCGATATGGTTGAAACCGAAGGACCACTGGTCGCTGTTAACAAAACCGGTATCGTAAAAAAGTGCTCCGCGCGCTTTTTCAATGATCGGGAAAGTCCATTCAATCGTCGTGCGCCACATCGTCTTTCCACCGACTGGTTCGTCATTCTCATCCTGCGGACCCACTTCGCGATATGGAAATCCGCGCAGGTTATTTGAGCCGCCAAGGTAAAGCCGTTCGAAGATTGGCACATCATCCCCGCTGCCCCATTGGCTCACGGTGGCGACTTCGCCGTTAATCAGCAGGATGGTGTCCCACGGAAGGTGAAAATATTGCGATCCTTCGAAGTCCAATCCGTAGATCTGAGTGTCGCCTCCAAGAAAGCCGCCAGCGATATAAGGGGAGAAGCTAAAGCGTTGTCCCTTGCGCGAGAGCAAGGGATTATCGCGCGAGTCGAACACGACGCCGCCGAAAATCTTGCTCTCGGTAAACGAACCCTGTTGCGATTTGATGAAGTCGGATGCGCTATTGGCCACATCAAAAATCTCGATTTCCTGAAGCTGATACCCCAGCGTTGCAGACGTATATGCATTGATCGGCTTGCGCAGTTCCGTGGCTAATCCGTAGTTACGCTGGTTATACTCGGTACTCAGATAGTTTGCCTCCGTAAAGAAGGCCTGGCCATTCAAAGACAATCGCCGATCGAGGAAGTACGGTTCGGTGATGGAGAGAATGAAGTCCTTTCGTTGGGTGCCGTACTGGATGCGCAGCCTGAATTTTTGGCCTCCTCCGGTAAATGAAGGCCAGTTGAACAGATCGAAATTGCCTTGTGTGAGCTCCGCGAATCCGACTACCTGATCAATTGTACTGTATCCGCCGCCGAAACTAAGCGAACCGGTCCGCTTTTCCTGCACCAGGATGGTGAGGTCCTTGCGCCCGGGAATGTCCGTCTCTTCCGGATAAGTCTCGACTTTCGCAAAATACCCCAGGTTCTCGAGACGTTTCTTGGTGATGTCCACGCGTACGGTGTTAAAGACGTCTCCCGGCGCAACGAGCACTTCGCGCCGGATGACTTTGTCCTTGGTGCGCGTGTTCCCCTCGATGTTGACTCGATTTACAAACGAGCGAACGCCTTCCTCAATACTATAGTGTACATCGATCAAGGCCGGCCCGGCCGGCGTCCCCTCGGGTTGGACCACTAGATCGACATACCCTCCACTGCCGTAAGCGTCGGCTAGTGCCTTGGCGTCATCGCGCAATTGCTTCGGCGAATAGACACTGCCCTCCTTCATTTTGAACAACGCGCGGATCTTTTGCTCCGTCGTATTCTGGTAGCCTGTAACGGCCAGATGACGCACGTGATACTGCGGGCCTTCAGCAACCACAATGGTGAGAATCATGGGGCCCTTCTCCGTGCGTCCCCTGCGCACGTCTTTGATTTCCACGTCGATGTAGCCGTGGTCCTGGTAAAATTCGCGGACCTTGTCCAGATCCTGTTGCAACTGCACCTCATCAAGGCGGCCAGATTTATCGAGGAAATAAATAGGGGTCCTACCGCGCGTCTTCATTTGTTTACGCAGCACCCTTTCGCTGAAATGCGTGTTTCCTTCGAAATTAATCTTGCTCACTGCGCCTCTCACTCCTTCGCTGACAGTGTAAGTAACCCGCGCTGTCCCGCGTTTCTCGTCAATTGGATCGATTCGAAATTGAACGCTGACGTCAGTGAAACCGCGTCCTTGATAGACTTCGATGATTTTCTGCCGGGCTTCTTCCAGTTGCTGTTCGTTAACCGGTTGGTTCAGTTTCAATTTGATTTCTTTGCGCAGTCTTTGTGCTTTTACCCGCTCGGCACCGTCGATTACGATCTCGCGCAGGATCGAACGCGTTTGCACTGCAACGATCACCTTTAATCCATCGCCTTGCGGCTGAGCATAAATACGAACGTTTTGAATCGAGCCGGTCTTGTAGAGAGCGGCGATGTCCTGCTCGACCACCTCGTTGGAATATGGCTGGCCCACGCGGGTCCGAATTTGTGCGAGTATTCGTTCCCTGCTGACAGTGCCCGGGCCTGTGTACTCCACGTCAATTGAGCGGACGATGGGAGGTCCCTGCTGCGGTGTCGCCTGTGGTGCCTGCGCCCGGGCCACTGTGGCACCAAGCAGCGCACAAATAGAAGCGGCCCAAATTGCAAACGGCGGGGGGCGCATCCATCCAGAAAAATATTTCATAGGTTAAGAAGCGCGGCCCCGCGCAAGCGAGCCCACGCAGGACAGGCGGCTATATCGGAAAGAAGGGTTCAGTCGTCAAGGCGAGATTTCAAAGCGGCAGCCGATTTGGCCACAGGTGGCTCGCTTCTTCAATTCAAAAGTTCATACCAGTTATTACGCCGGCGCGGTTCGTAACCTGCATCCCGAATAAGCGATTCAATTTGCCCGGCATCTAATCGAAATGTGGTTCCCGCGCTGCTGACGACGTTCTCTTCCATCATCACCGATCCGAAATCGTTCGCGCCGTATCGGAGAGCGATCTGGCCAATCTCCGGACCCTGCGTTACCCAGGAGCTTTGTATGTTGTCGATATTCTCCAAAAAAATCCGGGCCAGCGCCTGCATCCGCAAATACTCGGCCACGCCCGTGGGGTGTTTGACCTTCAAGACGGTATGCTGAGGTTGAAAGGTCCAGCAGATGAACGCCGTAAATCCACCGCTGCGGTCCTGCTGATCGCGAATGCGCCGCAAATGTTCGACCCGGTCTTCGATGCTTTCTACGTGTCCAAACATCATCGTCGCACTGGATTTCAATCCGAGCTCGTGCGCCGTTTGCATTACCTCCAACCATTGATCGCTGTTAATCTTCAATGGCGATATTTTCTTCCGCACCGGATCCACCAGAATTTCTCCGCCGCCGCCCGGAATTGATCCCAGCCCGGCCTCCTTGAATTCCAAAATCACTTCACGCAAGGGCATTCGGAAGGTCTCCGCGAAATGCTGAAACTCCGGCGGACTGAACCCGTGAATATTGATGTGCGGATATTTTTCCCGAATGTGCCGCAGCAGATCGATATACCATTCGAACGGCAATTTCGGATGATGCCCCCCTTGCATCAGAATTTGAACGCCGCCGACGGAAGAAAGTTCGTCGAGCTTCTGATCGATCTGCTCGAACGAGAGGACGTAATGATCCTCATCCTTCTCCGTTCGATAGAACGCGCAGAACTTGCAGTAAACATTGCAAACGTTTGTGTAATTGATGTTGCGATCGACGATGTAGGTGACGATTTCGCGTCCACGTCCGGCGTAACTTTTCGCCTTTGCTAAATCGCGCCTTGCATTAGCCAGCGCTCCGAGCTCTTCCAGCGGAAGGCGATATAGTTCGAGCGCCTCATCCGTCGAAACTCGTTCGCCAGCGAGCACCTTTTCGGTCAGTGCATCTCGATTTAAAGCGACCATCGCCCGCCATTTTATATGACGTCGCGGTCCATTGCACGTAGATGATTCCGATGCAGCATCGCCTAGCAATCGTAGGTGCCGGCGTCTCCGGTCTCTCTTGCGGTGTCGTTTTCGCCGAGCGTGGACACCGGACGACGATCTTCGCCAAAGAAATCGGGCAGCAAACAACTTCTGGGGCCGCTGCGGCGCTCTGGTTCCCCTACGATGTGGAGCCCGCAGACAAAGTCATCCCATGGGCGCTCGAGACCTATCGGAAGCTAATCGATCTCGCTCGCAATGCCGAGAGCGGCGTTTCCATGATCGAGCTCCGCCAATTTTCGCGCACTGAAGAAATTCAGATTCCAGATTGGGCAATTCCGCTCGGGGCACGAGCTGTCATCCCGAGCCCTTCGACTTCGCTCAGGACAGGCTCGGTGGAGAATGGAGCGGCTGCTGAAGCCGCGACATGGACAGGAGGGCCCGAGGCTGAGCGATCGGGAAGTGAGCGAAACAAATCCCGCGAATTTGCCAGCGGTTTTGCCATCACGGTTCCGCTCATGGACACCACAATTTATCTCGACTATCTGGCAAACCGATTCTTGAAAGCCGATGGTCAAATCATCGAAAACATGTGGTTCGAAAACCTGGAGAACGTCGACCAAAAATTCGACCTTGTGATTAACTGCGCGGGTATCGGCGCCCGCGAACTCGTCGGCGACATTGAGCTTCAGCCCCACCGCGGCCAAGTCGCGATTGTGCCGAGGATGGAGGATCTTCCATACGCCGTCGTTTGTGATGCTGCCCCGCTGATGTACGCCATTCCGCGCAGGAACGATTGTGTTTTCGGAGGGACAAACGAACTCAGCGAAGATCTTGCCGTTGATTCCGCAACAACCGCCCTAATCCTCGCCGAGTGCAGCCGCGCATTGAAGATCGAGAAACCGAATGTTCTCGCCGAGCGCGTCGGGCTGCGCCCGTTCCGAAGATCAGGCGTTCGGCTCCGACGCGATCAATTGCGCGACGGCCGAATCGTCATTCACGACTACGGGCACGGCGGCGCCGGCTTCACGCTCTCGTGGGGTTGCGCCACAGAAGTTCTTCAGCTGGGGACAGTGTCTACTTAGCGCCCTTCTTCTAACGAACTGCGCTTCAGCCGCGAAGGCGCGGACGTTTCTCTCGTGACTTTCTGATTCGGCCGCGCGCCCTCGTCGGCTGCAAACGCCTGTCAGGCCGCTGCCTCGCCGGGCCCTTTTCGCTGGGGCGCAGGCAGCGCACTAATCGAGACATAATATCCGTCGGGATCCCGGAGTGAAAACTCCCGTGTTTGAGTGTTCGGGTTCACGTGGGGCTCCTCTTCGAACCGGGCGACGAGAGCGCGTGCTCTCTTCAGCGCCATGTCGAAATCGTCGACGCGGAAGAACAAGAGGAGGCCGTTGCCAGGCGACGTCTCGTCCGGGCTCATCAAGGAGGGATGCTCGTGCGCGCCCCACTGGTGGAGGCAGAGCAAGACGGTTCCATCGGTATCCAGGATTTGACCAAAGTCGTCATGGCCTGGAGGCGTCTCGGGCTGGCCGAAGAGCGACTGGTACCATTTGCAGCTACCGGCAACGTCGCTAACGCCGATGATCGTCCACGTGCGTTTCATCGCAGTTCCGCTGTCGGCCTAACGAGAATTAGGCGGGATAATTCCGTCTAATCCGTCGCATCGCTAGGTGAGCGCGATGCACTGAAAGGAGCTGACGACGTCGTCTGGGCCTTTTTCGGCAAAAAAGCTTTCGTAAAAGCCCGGACCGAGATCCCAGTAAGGTCCCTTGTAATAGTCGTCACGGTAAAATCGCCAAACCCCGTTCACGACGATCAGGCAACTGATGCGGTCGTTCCAAAAATCGCCCACGTAATGGAAACTCAAGTTGGTGCGAGCATAGGCGCCTTTGAATCCAACGTGATCGTAAAGCACGATTTCCGGAAGACGAGTTGACTGCGTCACAAGCGGCACGGGCTCTTTCCCGGCCGCAGAAGCATGATAACTCAGCGGACCAAGTTGCCATTTCATATCGATGACGCAGCCGTTATCCGGCGACAATTCAGTTTTGGGTATTCGTGGCATAAGCGTAGACGGCAGTGGTTTTTGCAATTTGATCAAATGAAAGGAGCGGTGTCGAGCAAAGAGATTCAACAAGAGTTTCGGCGATCACATTGATCCAGCGCCCAGGAACGCAAAGGCGCAATCTCATAATTGCGGTCACTCGCTCTTTGCTCGGCCGATGACGCCGCATGCAACGCGCGCGCCGGAGTCGCCGGCCGGTTGGGATTTGAGATCGTCCGCTTTCGCGTGCACCACAGCTGAACGTCCAATCCCAGACCGTTGGTCGTTGGTGAGTGAGATTTGATGGTCCACATATTCCAGGGTCGCCTTGCCCGATGCGTCCGCTTGTACGTTCCCCATGTCGCCCACATGCCGTTCGGGTGCGTCAGGTCCGGCATGTGGATTGTGGGTCGGATTAAAATGACCACCAGCTGAACTCGCATCGGCTGCGCTGCAATCGCCGAACTCATGGACATGAAAACCATGATTGCCCGGAGTCAGCCCGGTGATTTCCGCTCGGACCTGTACTCCATCGGCCACTTCCGTGAATGTAACAGTACCACTCACTTTGTTGCCTGCCGTGGGATGAAGCACCGCGACGGCCTTCAGGGGCGCCGATGGTTTTTCTGCTGGTGTTTGGGACTGCGCGCTGAAGCCGGCCACTGACAAAAATATCAGCGCAATAAATGAAACTCTGAGAGAATTCATAGTAGCATCTCTATTTCGCAATGCCCGGTAAGTCCAGCCGCATCATTCTCTGAGAAAGCCAAGCTCACAGGTAGCGGCGGTTCACCTGAACCGCCTGGGCGATTGAGGTCAATCGCCCCTACCTATTATCTTCAGATACGTATCCTCCAAGCGCTGCGCTTGGGCGCGCAGATCGAAATTTTTTCGAACGATCTCGGCGCCGTTGCGTGCGATTCGCGAAAGGAACCCGGGATCTTTCGCTGCTTCGAGAAGTGCATCAGCCAATTTTTCGTGATTGCGTTCAGGCACGAGCACGCCAGATACGCCGTTCGCGATTGCTTCGGGAATGCCTCCATGCTCAGTAGCAAATACCGGCAGTCCACTGGCCATTGCTTCCAACATTGAATTTGGAATGCCTTCCTGATTTCCGTCATGACCAGTCTGGCTCGGATGTAAAAAAATATGCGACGCATAATAGATTTCGCGGAGTTGTTCCTGCGAAATGAAACCTGTGAATGAAACGCGACCGTCGATTTTTAGTTCACGCACTAAATCCTGAAGTTGGCCAAGCAATGGTCCTTCTCCTGCAATCGTTAGCGTTGCATTGGGGTGTTGACGTAGAAAAACCGCGAAAGCGCGTAGCGTGACCGGCAGACCTTTCTTTTCGATCAACCGGCCGGCCTGCACGAATCGCCATTCGGTCGCCGCAGCGACGAAATTTCGTTCACGAAAAGGAAATTCATCCAGCGGAATCCCGGTTCGCTGGATCTCGATCTTTTTCTCGTCGCAGCCGAGATGAATGACTGCGCGCCGCAGCGATTCGGAACGAACCAGGACCAGACTGACTGCGTTGAGCATTTGCAGTGTGGCTTCGCGATACGCCTGCTTATTCATGTCCACTGACACATCGGCGCCGTGAAAGGAAACGATCGACGGTCTTTCCCATGCGCGAATCAGCGGCAGGAGGTGAACAGCGATCTGGCCAAAGTAAATGTGCAACAGGCGAGCATCGGTCTTGCTTAAAATGCCCTGCAATACGCGCAGTTCCCTGTCCGAGATCTGCCATGGTGCGTTACGCAGTTTCCTGAACCAAAACCTTCGCAAGAAATGCGTCGCCGGCTTGGGAACGATGTGGATTGGCTCAAATGGATAGTCCCCTGCTTGTTCGCGCTTCTGCGCAATCACCATAGGAGCGCATTGCTCCAAGGCGGTGATTTGCCGATAGATATGCGCCATCTCTGGCTTCAGAAATGTCGCGCAATAACAAGCGATGACCGGGCGTGAATCAGGAGATGGAACTTCCAACGCCCTAACGCTCAACGCTCAATGCTCAATGATCAACTCAACCAATTCAGATCGAGAACTGCGCGCGCACTTCCGCCGGTACGCGGACGGGCCGGCCGCTTTGGGCATTGATCGGGCACCACAGAGTCCGAGCCTCTGACAAGAGTCGACCGTCGCGATTGCGTTGGATTTCTGTGAATCGCTCAAACGTTAGCCGAGTAGCTTTACCGACCCAGGTGCGCAGCACCATTTCGTCGCCAAGCGTGGCAGGCGCTTTGTAATCGATCTCGTGTCGCAAAACAACCCAGGCGATGGCCTTCTGTGCTTCCGGGCTGGCAACAGCTCGCCAGTGTGCAGTAGCTACATCCTGGACCCAACGCAGGTAAACGGTGTTGTTTACATGATTTTGCTCGTCGATATCGCCTGCCAGCACCGGGACGATCATTTCGAAACGTGCGGACGACATCGGAGAGTTCGTGAAAGTTAGAAGTACGAATTCGAAGACGAAGTGAACCGCGTTCAGCTCATATGAAATCGTCGCATTAATTCTTGCCGGGCCTCCATCGCGAGCTCTGGGTTCATGCGGCTGAGGATCTTTTCACGGCGTTCCGGATCCATGGCTGCAAGGTCGCGCACGAGTTTGTCGCGCGTTCTCCACTTCGCATACTTGCTCCAGCCGATACCGATCGCGAGAAGCGCGGAGATGATCCAAACGGTGATCTCTGTCGCGGTCACGAGAAGAATAAAGAAGCAAAACGTGTCAGCGACAACCCAACATCCACAAATGACATGGCTAGCGTACATCGCTGTAGACGCTTCGCTCTGCGAAGCGCGGCGCCAAGCCTGTATCGCACACATTAGTCGCGCCTCTCGGAGAGAGGCAGCTACAGTCAGAGACAGACTTGCGGCAGCGACCGCACCGTGTGATCACAAAGAATGTATTCGGTTGAGATCGATCGGTCGAAACGTCTCCTGGTTATCAGCGCGCTGCAGAGAGTCACAGCAGAACAGGCGAAGGTGGCCGCGCAGCAGGTGCGCGAGCTTTTGCGCGACGGTGCACCCGGCTTCCGCGTTCTTGCTGATTTCCGGTGGTTGGAATCAATGGATTCGGCAGCAGCGCCTCACATTGCCAAAATCATGGACACGCTCGCTGAAAAAGGGGTCGCCTCCGTCACGCGAGTTATGCCGGATCCACACAAAGATATTGGTCTCAATATTTTGTCGCAATTCCATTACGGTCCCGAAATCCAAATCGCTACTTTCGAATCGTTGGCCGACGCGGTGCAAAGCTTGACGAATGAATGATCGTCGAAAAGCAGCCGGGCGTAGCAGCTCGCAGTCGCTATGCCCAGTCTAACTCTGAATTGAACCGGATTCGGCTGATTTCCCGGATTTATTGACCTTTGCCCGTGGCTTTCGCGGCCTTATTTCCCTCTTTGATCGCCTCCGCTTCGGTCATGTATTTGCCCTTCTTTGTCGTACCGTAAAACTGCGATCCTTCCCTGTGGTATACATGCGAGTCTGTGTTAACCCAGACCAGACCATGGCCACCGCCGGGTGCAGGAGGATTAGCTGCTGCCTCCGCGCTCCTGGTCTTTGCGGAGGCGCCAGTCGCGGCAGCTGGACTG
>JBKPLM010000264.1:0-4538 GCA_046731655.1 Verrucomicrobiota bacterium
CTCCCTCAAAATGCCATTCTTTATAAAGCACTGGCTCGGGGTACCCGGGTTTTGTCCACCCATCGTGAATGTCGGCTGCGTATCTCAACATCTTGGCTGGCAACGGTAAATTGAGTGTGCCGAATTCATCCCCGTTGCGAAACGTCAGTTTCCACACGTTACCGACAAGCGAGCCAGTCAGCGAGTAGGTATCCGCCGGGTGAGCCAAGCCTTTAGCGGCGGCGTCTGTCTCCGCCTCACCTGTAAACAGGTATGCCGTTGTGCCAAAACGCATCCGCTCCATAACGCTAAGTTTGTACGCGTCAGCTTTGACGAAATTGATTTGGTATTCACCTGGATGGGCGCAACAAGCACATGCCCAAACACGACTCGGTAATAAAGGCAAGGTTACCCACATCGCCACCGAGAATAGAGGGCTAGTCAGAACTTTCATGTCGCTCTCTTTTCGTCACACACCGGGCCGGAACCAACTGTCACGCACCATGAGCCAACTTGTTTGGTCATTAGTGCAAATTCGTGAATGGAGCTGAGGGGATCAATGACATAGAAGGTAAAGGTCGCCGCGACGACTGAGCGAGCGTGTAAGCGAGTTTCAAATTCGTGTCTGAAAAAGCTTCTCATTCGTGCTCCTTAACTTCTTTCTCCGACATCCGATGTGTTTTAACGATCTTCCACTTGCCAGAGGGGTCGAACTTCAATGTATAAAGAAGATCTGCACCGTACCTAATATCCATTTCGCCAGGTGCATCCCTGCGTGCGGCGACCTGCCGCAAAGAAACGTGGACAATAGCAGTGTTAGAATCGAGCCATCGATCCACCTTGATAGTCGACCAGATCAACCGCAGGAACTTACCCTGCTTTTCCAGCTTCTTTTCGGACAACCCTTCTTTCTTTAGCTGGCCGGCGACGATGTCATTGGGCTGCTTCTCAAACTCGTCATTGTCACCGGGGAAGTCTAGCGCCACCCACTGATCGTTACGCAACTGATAAACTAAAGTCTGATGGGTGCGTCCCTGTCCGTAGTTGAACGCAAACCGTTTTGAATCCGGTGCCCAAACCACGTCACCAGGGCCTTGGTCGGGAAGATGTCGCGCCACGTCGTTTGTCCCGGCCTTAACGATTTTGGGTTCCTCCCCGCCGAGATATTCCCATTTCTTGTCGAACGAAATTGAAGTGGGCTCCTTCGCCGCAGATGGGGACTCCTGCGCATTGAAAAAACCGTAGCCGATCGCGCATGCGAGCGTTGCGACAAAGACACCAATTGTATGAGTTGTCACGAATTGGATAAAGCCTTGAGTTAGTTGTTGGATTATTCGGAGGTTCAATTTGTGAATGGAGCTGAGGGGATTAGTGACCCGCCTTCGCCGCGGCTACGTCGTGGCAGGGGATAAAGGTAAAGCTCGCCGCGGCGACCGAGCGAGCGGGCATGCGACCGAGTTTCAAATTCATGTCTAAAAGCGATCTCAACCATCACGCTCATCTTTGTTATCTCAAAGCGACTTGCGCATCGATTACTATTCGTTGTTCTCGACCGGTATTTCTTCGGTCGTCAATTTCCCATCCGGCGCGATCGTCATCGTAATTTCGTAGCTGCGCTGGAGTTCTTGGTCAGTGCCGGACTTATCGGTGCTTTTGTAATAGCAAGTCTTTTTGCAGACCAGCGTCCACGGCTTGCTCCAGTGTATTTTTTCAAGGCCTGGGTACGCATTCCTCAGCTTGGGATCACACCCACTCATCGGCATGTGGTCCAAAGATGGTACGTCAATTTTGACGAACGATTTGCCTGACAATTGATAAGCTTCCGGTTTGATGGGCCCCTCCCCAAAATATAGGAACCCTTTCGAATCCGGCGCCCACTCGACATCGCCTTCCCGGTACAACCATGTACCCTTATCCTCCGCGGTCAGATCCTTGGTGACTTTGCCGGTGCGTTTGTCGATTAATTGCGACAGCGTAACCTTCGAGTCCTCGGTTGGTTGTTCATCGGAAAAGACCTTGTGAATTGTGTAGTGGCCGTCGGGTGATGGGAAATCGATCTCGCCCCGGAAAAATAGCTTGGAGGTTTTCGGGAAGTGAAGTTGGAGATATTCCAGGCTTCGAAATGGATAGGTTACGTTGTCGTCGAGTTTGTTTCTCACCGTGAACTGGAAGTTGAGCGGCTGGTTCCGCAAAAACTCGGCCAACGCATCGTCCCCAACGAGATGGATCACTACCGGCAGAATCGACGTAATGTGCGTCTCCGCGGCCGCGCCGTCCAAACCCAGAGTAAAGAATGTTTTCAACGCTTTTTTGTCGCCACGCGCCGCCGCCCGAGCCACTTCGTAGTAATTCACACCTCGCTTGCGCGTTTGCTCATCAATTTCTTCGCCTGAATCCTCAGGGCCTTTGGGCAAATCCTTTTCGGTGTAGTAAGGTTTAATGCGGCTGTAATGCATCCAGCCGGTAACACCGGACGCAAGTTTCACTTTGCACCACGTTGCATTTTGTGTGCATCGATACTCGAACGGCTCATCTTTTTTTACTTTCGCGATGATTGGTGAGTCGGCGCTTTGCTCCTTGCGCAAATTCACGTAGCCGTCGGGATCATCGATAACGGCGTGTGGGATCCCATAAAAACCTTCGGCGTCGGGTGTCACAGCTTCGTACGGCTTTTCGCCCGACTTAGACGGCGATTCTTCAGATGGCGTTTCGGCGGCTAGTGGTTCGTCATTGGCAGCAAGAATGGAAAAACCGCCGCTAACCGCGCTCGCGACGATTACGACATAGGCGAATATGTGCTTTCGACCTTGCATAAGCTAGATACGGATCGAGACCGCCAGTTGTTTCAAAGAATTCATAAACAGTGAAAAACGCTGTCATTGTTCCTCTTCGACCTCCTTTTTCGACATCTGATGCATTTTAATGATCTTCCAGTGGCTCCTCTGGCAAAGCAGCCGTGCTCGCTGGCGGTTGAATCGTTTTATTGTTCGCCGGCTGATATGTCGCGACGCAATGTAAAGGTTCCTTCTCATGGCCTGTTTCCGTGACCGAGCCGTCGTAGCGCCGGACGCCATTGCGCTTGGCGTCCTGGCTGATCGCAATCCAATATTCAGTCTGCTGAAGCTCGGCCTTTTTCTTATCAGCTTTTTTCGGGCGAAGCTGCATCCACGTGTCGCCATCGTGCGTTTCCTGCTTAACGACTTGCAGCTCGGGCGATGCGGCCTCGGAACGAAGAGGGTTGTGCACGAAACCATAAACCCGTTGAGCAACCGCGTTACCTTTCGCGTCTTCCAATTTCCAAGTTTTGCTTCCGTCAAAGCTTGTCCACAGTTGGCCTTTGATCGCGATTAGCCGGAAAGCGTTTCGGTCCGCAGGCTCGACTGTGAGATCAAAATCTTGACCAGCTAGGAGCCCATGGACGCGGAACTTGAACGCTCGGCTTACCGTAGCGTCCACTTCCCAAGTCCCGGTTTCCATTAGCTTTAATGCTTCGACGAGAAGTCGTGGACCGTTGTCGGGACTGATATTAATGTTGAGACTCACCGGCCAGCTCCCGTGCGGCGGCGCGGGGAGATGTAAGTCACGAAACTTCTCCCCCATACAGGTGACAGCAGCGTCGCCCTGAGACCCTAACACCCGTTCAAGGTGACCGTCCGCAGCAAAAACAAAAACAACCTGGAACTTAACTGTGGGCCCAAGGTTCTTGGTACATTCGCCGACAATATCGCCCAGGCGTGGTGCAACTACTTTTGCGAACTCACCTTCGTATGCTTTTCCCGCTTCGGTATCGGCAAGACGTCTTGCTTCGGCCAATGCCTCTGTGAACGCGCGGCTCTGTTGCGAGTTCTTTGCCGTAGACTTTGCATCCAGCGGTCTCAAACCCACGAACGTCAGGAGCAAAACTGCAGTAATACTCAGGCGCAAATCCGTGTCTCGGAATGGGTGCATAGTTGCTGTCTTACCTTGAAAAGCACGTCAACTCTTGGCATGAAATTGCTCTAATTACTTGGCGCGGATGAGGAGGGTGGGTCGTCCCGCCACCGTTTCGCACCATGCAGTTGCGTGATGTTCACTTCTTTCCCACGTGAGCTTGCGCGGATCTTTTTTCCATTCCTTGCCGGCAGAATTTCCCTGGAGAAAGATCGATAATTCTTTTTCCGTAAGCTTCCGGCTATCCACGCGGGCATACGATTCGGTAATGCTGTGACCTTTTAAAAACTGGACCACAGCAAGGTATTCGCCTGTTGGGTTCTTATACATGTTCGTTGTTATGCCGTCGCTATCTGGTTTACCCGGATCAGTCGGCTTTCCGAAAAGCGCGTTGACTTGATCTTCGGTCTGGCCGAGGCGGGCGAAAGCCTGGTCGCTCAAAGCGATAACGAGCGCGGCTGCTAATATTACGATGTGTTTCATAATTGATCCTTTCATGGTGCGTCGGTTTTGGTAGTGAGCAGGGCTTTGATCTTTTCCATAGCAGGATGGGTAATGCCCGCCTCCTGAAATTCTTTGAAGTCATCCAGCACCGCCTGGCTAAAGGCCCGTCCGTCGTGGAGCTTGGC
>JBKPLM010000265.1:0-9630 GCA_046731655.1 Verrucomicrobiota bacterium
AAGCGAAACGGCCAGTTTGATCTTGAGGGCGTCAACAATTGAGCGGGTTATTTCATCTTGCACCGCAAAGACGTCCTGCAGCTCGCGGTTATAAGTTTCCGTCCAAAGGTGAAAGCCGGTACGCGTGTTAATCAATTCGGCAGTAACACGAACGCGGTTACCCTCGCGTCGCAAACTTCCTTCAAGCACGTTCGCGACATTTAGCTTCTTCCCGATTTCGCTCGCGTTCGCATTCTTCCGCTTGAATGAAAATGACGAGGTGCGGCCAACGACGCGCAGCCCATCGACTTTTGCTAGAGCATCGAGAATTTCTTCGCTTATGCCGTCGCAGAAATATTCCTGATCTTTTGCCTGGCTAAGATCGATGAATGGCAGCACCGCGATGCTTTTCTCTGGCGGTAAGCTCGTCACGACGTTTCGATGTCGATAGAACGGAAGCGCCAGCGCTAAAGCAGCTACTAACACTCCCAGCGCCAGGGCAGCGGACGTTCGAGTCCAACGCAGCCGTGAAGGCGCCACAGTGGCGCGTGCCACGTCAGCCTCGACTTCCAATTTGTGACGAAGGCCTTTGAGCGCCTCCAGCGGCTCATATGCGCTGTGATAGCGTTGTCCGCGATCTTTGCGCAGCATTTTGGTGATGATCTCCTGAGGCTCAGCGGGCGCGTGCGCGAGGTAACGCGTCAGCGGCGGCGGCTCTTTCTCCAGAATTGAAAACATTACGTCTTGTGGCGTGTCGCCGGTGAATGGGGCATGGCCGGTTAGCATTTCGTAAAGCACCACGCCCAGACTCCAGATATCGGTGCTTTGATCAACGCGCGCGCCGCACGCCTGCTCCGGCGACATGTAACGTACGGTTCCCAGCACGGCCCCGAAATTGGTCTCAACCAGCAACAGCGCTTCGTCTCTCGGCATCATCGTCGGCACTTCCTGCTCGGCGAGCTTTGCAATCCCAAAGTCGAGCACTTTCACGTACCCGTCCGGCCGGAGCATGATGTTCTCCGGCTTGATGTCGCGATGGACAATTCCAGCTTGGTGTGCGGCGGCGAGCGCACTGGCCACCTGGGTCGCGACGTCAACAGCTTCACTCAATTGCATCGGCCCATGCTCCAAACGTTCGCGTAGCGTCTCGCCTTCGATCAATTCACTGGCGATGTAATGAATTGAGCGATCCTCGCCGATCTCGTAAACGGTCAGGATATTTGGATGATTGAGCCCAACTACGGCGTGCGCTTCTTGTTGAAACCGCTTCAGGCGCTTGGCGTCGCCTGTAAAGCGCAATGGCAGAAGCTTCAGCGCGGCTTTGCGGCCCGCAACAATGTCGGTCGCCAGATAAACTTCGCCCATCCCGCCGATGCCGATCGATTCAGAAATTTTGTAGTGGCCGATCGTCTCGCCGACGAGTGAATCAGGTTGCTGACTTTGAATGACCTTCGTGGCGAGGCCAACAGCTGGTTTTTCGATGAAACTGCCTGCTCGTTCGCGTGAACTCAGCAGCGCGTCAACTTTACTGCGCAAGACCTCATCGCCTTCGCAGGCTTGGTCGAGGAAAGCACTGATCTGATCCGGGTTTTGATCCAGCGCTGCGCGAAAGATTTCTTCAATCCTTTGTAGCCGCGCCGGCGTCATACTCAGCCTCAGGGTCCTAGGGCGATGAGGAGCCTAACTGATTTAGTCCGCGTTATGCAATTCCGTATATAACCATAACTTGGCGAACTCCCAGTCACGCCTCACCGTCACACGTGAGACCTTGAGCACTTCTGCCATCTCATCGTAGTTGAGTCCGCCAAAATATTTTAGCTCGACTACTTGGGCTTTTCTTGAGTCGAGCGTGGCCAGTCTTTCCAGCGCCTCGTGCAGATCAACAATCTCTTTTGATTCTGCCGGTGAAACGAGCGCCACTTCGTCCAGGTCTACCTTCAGCGCACCGCCGCCCCGTTTTTGCGCCTGCTGAGTCCTGGCATAGCTAACCAGGATTTGACGCATCGCCCGGGCGGCCACAGCGAAAAAGTGTGCGCGACTCTGCCAGCGCGGATTGGTCTGATCCGCCAGGCGCAAATAAGCTTCGTTGACCAACGCGGTGGTTTGGAGCGTGTGATTAGGCCGTTGTCCACTCAGATGATGATGCGCAACACGATGCAATTCCTCGTAGACTAGTGGCGTCAACTCCGCGAGGGCCGCATCGTCGCCGCGGCTCCATTGCAGTAGGAGCTCCGTTACTCTCTGCTGAGAGGCGGACGGCGCATCCATAAGCTTTGCATAGCCTACCAAACCCGAAAAGCTTCTGCACGCCGAAAGCGCTCGGAAAGCTCGATTCAGATGAGCACTTTACTCGTTCTTTTGCGTTTTCTCGCAGTGGAATACGAAACCACGAAACCAAACACGAAAGGAACAACAATGAATCCCCTGCCTCACTTCAAAACAATAAAACTTCTACCACTTTTTGTCGCACCAGCGTTCGTCGCGCTCGCGTGGCCCACCTTCGCTCGCGCGGACGCCGTGACATACTGGGACGAGATTGCGTCGAACGCGATAGTCGTGACTGCAGGGCAGCCTCCGCCAGTGTCGGCGCTAAGCTTTGCGATGGTACAAGGCGCGGTGTATGACGCGGTCAACGCGATCGACCGTGGTCATCGGCCGTACCTGGTGCAGCCTCCGTCGAATCCGACGGACTCGAAAGAAGCTGCCACTGCGACGGCGGCGTTCCGTGTACTCGTAGGCTTTGCTGATCTTCCCGGCCTGTTCCCATCGCAGCAGCCAACGCTGCAGCCGATCTACGACGCGTACATAGCGAGCCTGCCTGATAACCCGCCGGGATCGAGGGCTGCGGGAATGGTTATCGGTGAGACGACGGCAAGAACAATGCTCATCGACCGGCAGAACGACGGTCGCTTCGGACCGCCGCCGACACTGTATCCGCCAGCGCCGGGCATTTGGCGTCCAACGCCGCCGAACTTCGCGAATGACCCCGCACCATGGGTCGGCAACGTGCGGCCGTTCCTCGTTCCGAATGTAGGGATGCTCCGCACCGACGGGCCGAACGCGCTCACCAGTGCCGAATACACAGAGGACTTTAACGAGATAAAGGAGATTGGCTCGCTCACGAGCATAACCCGAACGGCGGACCAGACCGATGCTGCGATCTGGTGGCAAGACCATGCCCACGCACTGTGGCACCGGATATTCCGCGCGCTAGCGGCCAGCCAGAACTTGAACGTGGTCGAAAGCGCTCGCCTGTTTGCGATGGAAACCTTGGCGGCAGCCGACGCCTCCATTGGCTGTTGGAACGACAAGTACTACTGGCAATTCTGGCGTCCAATCACCGCGATTCGCGAAGCTGATACCGACGGCAACCCGGCAACTGAGCCCGACCCGACATGGCTGCCATTGTTCGACCCAGCGACACCAGTGTGTCATCCGCCGCTGCTCTTCACGCCGCCCTTCCCCGACCATCCTTCGGGACACACCTGCAACAGCGGTGCGTTCGTTTACACGCTCCAGAACTTCTTCGGCACCGACAGGATCGCCTTCAGCGCGTTCAGCAACAAATCCTGTACGACGCGAAGCTTTGAGCGGTTCTCGGACGCGCTCAAGGAAGTCATCGACGCTCGAGTGTGGGCCGGCATCCACTTCCGCACCGCCGACGTGCAGGGTGCCGTGATGGGTAATAAGGTCGCTCACTATCTTCGGAAGCGTTACTTCCAGCCAGTCCAACGAAACGGATTGATCAGCCGGACGCAGGCGGTTGCGAACCGTTAAGGGAGTCGAGCAGTTTCATCGCCCGTCGCCGCGGCCGCGGCGACGGGCTGCCCAAGCCAGATCGAAACGCGAGCTTCGTTAGACGCTCAAAAGGTGATGGGGGCGACGGGCCGCACTTCCTATAGACTAGCGGCGTCAGTTCGCGAGCAGGCATTGCCCATCGCTCCATCGCATCAGGACTTCGATCCCTCTGAGAGATCGAGAGAACATCCATATCTCTTTTAACTTGCTAGCACGGCGAGGAGTTTCTGCACGCGCAACCATGTCCGAAAAATCTCCGCTCAGATGAGCAGTTTGCTCGCTCGTTTGCGTTCTCTCGCAAATGGAAATCAAACCCCAACAACCAAAAAGAAAGGAAAAACCATGAATCCACTGACTCAGTTCAAACAAATACGAATCCTGCCACTCCTCATTGCACCGGCGCTGATCGTCGGCGCGTTTACACCCCTTCCCGCCGTCGCTACACCGACCTGCGGTGTCCAATCCACAAACCTCTTAGATCCTGTGCCGGCGGGCTACTTCCCATCCGGCTCACTCAACTTGATGTGTCGAAGCAACCTGCCGGATTGGCTTCTCCACACTAGAGTGAGAGGCGACTCGGACCTCTACGTCACCAAGCACACATTCCAACCCGGGGGTCAGACCGGGTGGCACTCTCATCCGGGCCCGAGTTTGATCACAGTTATAGAGGGAACGCTCACGGTTTACCGCGACGATTGCACGTTCGAAACCTACACTGCAGGCGAGAGCTTCACAGATCTAGGCTGTGGAGACATACATAACGTGCGAAACGAAGGAGCGACCGAAGCCAAAGATGTGGCTGTGCAGATTGTTCCACACGGCGCGCCGAGACGAGAAGATAAGCCGGACCCGGGTTGCGCAAATGTGCCTCCTTGCCCACCATTCTGAGGACGAGGAATAAACTGAAGCAATTCGATAGCCCGCCAGCCGTTGCACGCGGCGGCGGGCTTACGCGCGCCTACAAGTAGATCTTATTGATCACATATGGCCCACAAGACGTATGGAGACACCTGCGCGCGAAATCCAAAGCAGCGATGCACCGCCGCACTCCAAAACACAGCCGCCCTTCGCGATTAGCGAGTGTTCTCCGCCAGTTTTTGTTTAATCCGTTCCTTTGTTTCCGGCGGAAAGAGAATATTGGATGCCTCGTCGGCATGCTCCGGAAACTGGCGTGCGGTCTCGTGGATGTAACGAAGCTGTTCTTCGTAGCGCTGGCACCAGCAGCAAATCAAGAAGTGCAGGCGTTTCTTGATTCGCATCATGAGTGGCATCGGCTTGTCCATTGATTGGGACAAGATGCGGACCATTTCCCGGCATTTAGGCGTGTGCTTGCCGATAAATTTTACCAGCATGGTTTGCCACCAGTTCCTCCGTGCAAGAACTGACGGGTTGCCAATCGGCGACGGATTGTACGGTTCTTCTGGCATTAGACCGTTCCTCCTGCCGGCGTATCGAACCAATTCATCTCAAGACATTCCCGCAAAGCCATGCGTGCCCGGTGTAGCATCACCCAGAGATTGCTGTCGGTGATCGAAAGGACCGCGCAAATCTCTTTGCTGGGCACGCCGTCCATTTCGCGCATGGTGAAAACATCCCGCACCTTTTCAGGTAACTTCGAAAGGCAATCACGCATCGTCTGCCAGAATTCAACGCGATGCATTACCTCATCCGGCTCTGTTTTCCATTCGTGCGGTCCGAGATCGTGGTTCCAAAAGCCGACTGAGACGAATTTTTCGGAGAACTCATCGGAAAGGAATTCCATGTCCGTGAATGAAGTTTCGCGGCCAACCTTGCGGAAATGATCAACGATCTTGTTTTTCAAAATGCCGACAAGCCAGCTTCGCTCGGACGATCTGCCGCCGAATTTTTCGTAGCCGCGTACTGCGGCGAGAAGTGTTTCCTGTACCAGATCCTCGGCCACTTCGGGTTTACGTACACGCACTAAAGCGTATCGATAGAGGCACTCGCCGTGGTCGTCCACCCAGCGCGATGATGCCGCCCGATTAATATCCGAGCTGCTCATGATGGAGTTGCGATCGCTGCGGGGACGGACAGGATCCGATAGGAACGAATCGCTTTCGGTAACAGCGCTTTTGTTACTCGCGCGATTTGCAACGTGGTAAGTGGAAACAACAGCCAGCGTTCAGCCTCAATCCCAGGCAGCAAGAGAGCCGAGCCAGTAAGACGGAGACTGAACAGGCGCAGGAATTCCCCGCAACGCAAACAGTACGCGTCGGACGTTACTGCAGAGTCGGGCAAACCCCACGTGCAATGCGCATGGTTCTCGCGCGAAGTCTCGATCTCCACAGTGATACGTCGACCAAAGTCGGAAAACCTTACAAGCGGAGAGAGACGTTGTAGCCACGGGCGGTGACCGCGGCGGGCCAGTAGCCCCGTGTGGTACTGCCGGGGTCAACGCCCTCCAGCTACAGCCATTTCTGTAAGGAATTGCCGCGGTGCGCGACGCATCTGGCAAACCTATGATCACGATCTGCTCATCCAAAGGTGGCTC
This sequence comes from Verrucomicrobiota bacterium, assembly GCA_046731655.1. GTDB lineage: Bacteria > Verrucomicrobiota > Verrucomicrobiia > Chthoniobacterales > UBA10450 > Udaeobacter. Next base: position 6,290 of record JBKPLM010000265.1, read on the forward strand.
GCAAGTGTCGCTGATTTGCCTTGAAGTCACTGTGACGACGCCGCGCAATGTTTACACAATCTCCTCTGATGGTTTGTTGACCAATTCAGGATCATCTTTTGGCGATGGACTTTTTGGCGCCATATCGTGGCCGCGTTCGTGCTTCCGTCTTCCGGAAGGGCCACTGATCGACCAGCAAATGTTTTTGCCGCACGACGGATCGGCCGTCGCATTATCCTGGGCGCTACGTGGCTACACAAATATTGCTGCGCAGCTTGTGGAAAGACCGTTCTTTTCGTGTTGCGGACCGCGCTCGTATCGCGATGTCGGTTTCCGTTTTGAATCAGAGGCGAGCGGTGGGCGGCTAATCTGGTTGCCAAATGTGCGGGGGCCAAAAGTCGTCGCCGACACTAATGGTCGATATCGCGATGAACCGGTTCGAACACTCGATTGTTTTTGCGAGCAAGCGGCAGCAGCCTCGGCTTCACAGGAAGATTTGAGCACTCCCGGGAGCTTTGAATTTGAGCTAAGCACTCGTCCGTCAGTCTTAATCTTTTCGTTAGAAGGTCCCGCCAACACTCAACGCAATCGGGACCTCGGCACTTTTTTGGCGGGTCTGATGCAAGACAACTCTCCTGCGAAAGCTGGTTCGGCCGCTGCTGAGAGCGCTGCGACGCGAGCTCCTCACGTTGCAGTGGCATGATCAGCTCTCAAACGTACTTCAGCCGCACAACACGCGCTCCCAGAGAAATCTGTTGGGCGTTGCCACGCTCATTGCGCGGCAATCGGACAATCAACCGAGCGCTTCGAGCGGCTTACCGAAAATTTGATCGAACCGAGGAAACTCGATAACTCTTGCGACTGCTTCCGTACTAGAAGTTGCGCTACACTCAGCGGACTCGCGGCTGTGCTCCTACAGAATTCCCAGTCACTCCCCAAGAGGACCGAACCCGTCGAATTGCTGAATGAGAATGCGATGGGGCCCGTGCGTTTCCTCCACAAAATCGGGACTCGTCGTCAGTCCATACGCCACAAGTGACTGTTTGTAGGCATTGTACTGTGTTTGGTTGCCAACCAGAATCCGGTCCTTGGTCGCAGTCGGATATACGTAATACAATTTCCCTTCGTATGTGACGGTGGAAACTTTGCCGGCCGGCAGCGCGCTAACTCGCTGCTGCTGTTTGGGCGTGGTCACAGTCTTTGCCTTGAATCCGGATCGTACCAGCAGGTTTTCTTTCTGAGATGTATCGCTGGGACCGACGGCGGTGCTCTGGCATCCCCACATCAAGCCCAGTGACAAGATCACTACAAAGATATTCGTAAATAGACGTGTCGTTTTCATCTTTCTCATTCCTCTGTTTGATTGCGCTTCTGCCGTTTTAATTGTCGGACGTCAAAACAAATCTTGGAAAACCCACCGCGGCTCGGCGGCAACGGAAAGTAACTTAGGCTTCACAGCCTGACAGGTCAGGCGGCGCTTCCCAGCCTGCCCTTGCCCGACCGGACCGGGCAGGATGCCCGTTCACCGAGACAGGCAGGATGCCTTGCGTTACCGCATCGCTTTCGCTGCCACGTCTGCCCCTACGCAAGTTGATAATTCCGCCTATGATGATGCTGTCGGCTCGTTTGAGGCAGAGGGCGTGGCGGGTGTAGCCGGCTTCGTTGCAACGGCGGCGGCTTTCTTTTTCGCAGCAGCCTCAGCGGCAGCGGCCAGTTTCGCATCGACTTCGGCCGCATCGGTCGGAGAGATTCGACGATAATAGCCATTGGACTTCGCCAAATCGTCCTTGCGCATGAGCAACGCATCAAAGCGTTCGCGACGGCTAAGCTCGAAATCCTTGTCCATCTTGATCGCCTCAAATGGGCAAACTTCGACGCAGATCTGGCAGCTCATGCAAACCGAGATATCGATATCGAAGACCTTCGGGTAAAACTGTGGTTTACCCATGTAATCGGGTTTTTTATCTTCGCTTTTGACGATGTAAATGCATTGCGGCGGACATTCCTTCTCACAAATCTTGCATGCTACGCAGCGCAAGCCCGCCTGCGAATCGTCGCCGTCATAAACGAGAAATGGAAAATTGCGATAATTCTCCGGCAACGGATCCCGCTCCTCCGGATATTGCACTGTAATCAGGCGCTCCTTGTCGAAATAACTCCCGACAAAGTTCCGTGCCGTCACGGCCATTCCTTTGAGTATGCCTGATCCGATCATGGTGTTCGTTAAAGCGTTGAACTGTGAAAGCGTTGAAGCGGCGTCTGCATCAGCGATCAACCTCCCCCATGACAATATCGACGCTGCCGAGAATTACCATCACATCGGCAACAGTATGGCCAAGGCACATATCTTCTAAAATCGTCAGATTGATGAAACTCGGCGGACGCACTCGATAGCGATACGGATTTGGGCCGCCGTCACTGATCAAATAGAAACCGAGCTCGCCTTTGGGCGCTTCAATGCGCCCATAAGCTTCACCAGCCGGCGGACGAAAGGCGCGGATTTTCACCTTCGGGTTGATGATCGGGCCGGCAGGAATTTGTTCGAGTGCCTGCTTCAAAATTCCGACGCTCTCGCCCATTTCCAACACGCGCATCATTAGCCGATCGTAAGTGTCTCCGTGTTCGCCTAACGGAATTCGGAATTTGAAGCGTGGATAGAATCCGTAGCCGTCCACTTTTCGCACATCATAATTGACGCCGCAGGCGCGAAGCATCGGACCAGTGATACCGGCACTAATCGCGAGCTCGGGCGAGACTTTTCCAACGTTCTGCGTTCGGGCGATTACAACTTCATTGCCGACGATCAATTGTTCCAGCTCGTGAACGAACCGCGGAAAACGGTCGACAATTTTCTTAGCGTGCGCGAGCCATTCAGGGCTGGCGTCGACCCGACAGCCGCCGAAGCGCATGTAGTCGCACATCATGCGCGAACCGGAAAGCGACTCGAATAGGTCGAGAATTTTTTCACGCTCGCGGAACGCATACATGAGCGGCGTTCCCCAGGCGCCCATATCGTTAAGCAAAAATCCTAAGAGCGACGCGTGATTTTGAAGCCGCGTCAGTTCGGCGAGAATCACGCGGAGATACTCGGCGCGTTCTGGAACTTCGATCCCGGCCAATTTTTCCACGCTAAGCGCATAGGCCCAGTTATTGGTCATTGAGCAAAAATAGTCGAGCCGATCGGTGTAAGGCATCGACCCGAGATAGCTCGCGTTCTCGCCAATCTTTTCATGATTGCGGTGCAGATATCCGAAGACCGGCTTGAGTTTGCGCACGATCTCACCCTCGAGCGCGACGTTCATGCGGAAAACGCCGTGCGTGGACGGATGCTGCGGCCCCATCGAGACTTCCAGTAGCTCGCC
>JBKPLM010000266.1:0-4074 GCA_046731655.1 Verrucomicrobiota bacterium
GAAACACGTACAGCCTCGCCCGGTTCAGGCGCGCGGCCTTCCAAAAGTGCAGCCCGATGAACAAAAACGTCGCCGCGCTTCTGTGTATCAATCACGCGCAACTGGCCGACTTCTGTGCGGTCATGCCCAGGCACATGGAGCAACCCCCGGTCCCCAACTTGTCCGCCCATCTCCGCATAAAAAGGCGTTTGATCGAGAACGATATTGAGATCATCGGGCTTTTTGCCCGGCAGTACAGTTTCGACAACTGATTCGGTCTCTAGAAAGTCATAACCGAGAAACTTCGTCGGCGCGGCTTGGAGTTGGTCTTCCTCGATGCTGATTTTATCCTTTTTTTGTGCCTTGCGCGCCCGCTGGCGCTGTTCCTCCATCAATCTCTCAAACGCACCAACATCGACCGTGAGTCCGCGTTCACGCGCCATCAATTCGGTGAGATCAAGCGGAAAGCCTTGCTCATCGTACAAGCGAAACGCAAATGCCCCTGAAATAGTGGACACATCACGGGCGACCTCACGTTCGAAAAGCTCAATGCCTTTATCGAGTGTTTTGTTAAAGGCTCCTTCTTCGCGGCGAATTACGTCCTTGATTGTTTCTTGTTTCGCCCGGATTTCGGGAAAGATGTCGCCCATGGTCTTTGCAACGACATCGACCAGCTTGAAGAAGAACGGATCGTGAAAGCCTAACGAACGGCCATAGCGAACAGCACGACGTAAAATACGGCGCAAAACATAGCCGCGGCCTTCGTTTGAGGGAATGACTCCATCGGCAATCGCGAACGAAAGCGCGCGGATGTGATCGGCGATCACACGGAACGCTATGTCGATTTTTTCCTGTTCTGGATTGGTTGTAGGGCGGCCGCCTCGGCTGCCCTCTTCGACTGGCAAGCGATGCGCTTGCCCTGCAATTGGCAGCGTACTCGCGTACTTTTTGCCGCTCAGTTTCTCCAGCTCATCAAAGATCGGGCGAAATACATCTGTCTCGTAATTCGAGATGGTTCCAGAGAAATCGGTGAGATTTTTCGTGGCTTGAATGATCGCCGTAACGCGTTCGAAGCCCATTCCGGTATCGACGTGGCGCGCACTGAGCGGGACATAGTCGATGCGGCCGGAGTCACCGCCCCCGGCTACAGATTCTGCATTGAACTGGATGAAAACGAGGTTCCAAATTTCGATGCAACGCGGATCTCCTTTATTTACCAGCGCGCCACGGGTGTCGCCGTCTGGCGTAAGATCGACATGGACTTCCGAGCACGGGCCACATGGGCCGGTATCGCCCATCATCCAAAAATTATCCGCCTTGCCACCGTTGAGAACGTGAACCCTCGGATCGAGATCGGCTTCGCGAAACAAATGCGTCCAGTAATTGTACGCTTCCTGATCAAACTCGCTCGGCTCGCCCGGACCGGGCTGGTAAACCGTCGCATAAAGCCGTTGCGGCGGAAATTTCCAGCGCTCGACCAGTAATTCCCACGCCCATTCGATCGCTTCCTTTTTGAAATAATCACCAAAGCTCCAATTGCCGAGCATCTCGAAAAACGTGTGGTGGTAGGTGTCGAGTCCGACGTCTTCGAGATCGTTATGTTTGCCGCCCGCGCGAATGCATTTCTGCGTATCGACTACGCGCGCCGGTTTCCACGGAGCTTTTTGCGGTCCAAGGAAGATCGGCACGAACTGGTTCATGCCGGCGTTAGTGAAAAGGAGATTGGGCGCGTCGGGAAGCAGCGACGATGAGGGCACAATGGTGTGCTGTTTCTCGCGAAAGAAATCGAGAAATGATTGTCTGATCTGAGCCGAGGTCATTCTTCTAAACACCAATGAACCAGCCTTCACATCGTTACGGCTTGGCAAGCACGAATAAACACGATTTTGAGGAAAGCTGAAAGCGCAACTCCGGATTTGAATCGCGCTTTGAGCGCTTGTGCGCGAAATTAAATTCCTGGGGGCGATGCCCCAGGTTAAATTTGACAAGGCGCCCTCGGCGCTAATCCGATGACACCCTGTTCTCCGCGATGTTATTCTTTTTCTTCGTCGAGCCTGGCTTTGACCGCCGCCTCAATTTCTTCGTAGAGCGCCTTGTCGTTCTTCAAAACTTCTTTCGCGGCATCGCGGCCTTGGGCAAGTTGGGTGCCCTTGTAGCTCAGCCAGGACCCGCGTTTTACGATAATCTGTTTTTCCAATGCGAGATCGAGCAGCGCGCCAGTCAATGAAATCCCCTCGTTGTACATGATATCGAACTCCGCTTCGGTGAAGGGCGGCGCAACCTTGTTCTTCACAATTTTGATGCGAGTGCGATTTCCTGTGACAACGCCGTCGGTCTGCTTGATCGCTCCGATGCGTCGAATGTCGACGCGCACGCTGGCGTAAAACTTCAGGGCTTTCCCGCCTGGAGTTGTTTCCGGGTTACCGAACATGACTCCAATCTTCTCCCGGATCTGATTTGTGAAAATGCAGCAGGTGCGAGCTTTTGAAATGAGCGAGGTGAGCTTGCGCAGTGCTGCGCTCATCAGACGCGCTTGTGCACCAACGGTCGCGTCACCGATCTCGCCTTCGAGCTCCGCCCTGGTGACGAGTGCTGCCACGGAATCCAGCACAATAACGTCCAACGCGTTGGAGCGCACCAGCGTTTCGCAAATTCGCAGCGCTTCCTCGCCAGAACTCGGTTGAGAGACCAGGAGATCATCCAGATCCACGCCAAGTCGTTTTGCATAGGCAGGATCAAGCGCATGTTCGACATCAATAAAAGCCGCGAGTCCACCACGCTTTTGCGCTTGCGCAATCACCGTCAGAGTCAGTGTCGTTTTCCCGGAGGACTCAGGGCCGAACACTTCGACGACTCTGCCTCTAGGGAATCCACCCACGCCGAGCGCTCGATCGATCAAGATGTTCCCGGTAGGAATGACATCGATATCGACAATCTTCTCATCACCTAGACGCATGATCGCGCCTTCGCCGTAATCTTTCGCGATCTGTTGAATCGCCAGATCGAGATTCTTATTTCGCGCCGCAGTGACTTTGTCTTCGCTGGTTTTTTGCTCAGTTTTCGCCGCCATATTGGATGACTGTAAGTACGACGCGCTCGCCAATTCGCCAAGCAGAAAAGCAATCAGTCCAAAGTTAAGAACAACAAAAAGGCCGCGGACCTTTGGCCCGCGGCCTTTGCATTTCCTTAAGAACTGACCTTAGGAAACGGTGATCTTACGCGGCTTGACGTGCTCTGCTTTTGGCAAAGTCAACGTTACGAGACCTTGCTCGACTTTGGCGCCGATCTTGTTTGCGTCGATCGACGGATCGAGCTCGAACGTGCGCCGGAAATTTTCCGGACGCGATTCATGATGGATCAGCGTTCCTTCCACGACGGGAAGCGATCGCCGTCCTACTATTGTGAGCTCGTTGTTCTCGACCGAAATGTCGAGCCCGTCCTTGTTTACTCCGGGCATTTCGACTTCGAGCGTGTATCCCTCGCCAGCCTCAATCACGCTCGCTGGCGGCGCGACAAATTGCTCTGTCTGCGCCAAATCGCCATCACGTTTTTCACGGGTTAAAGTATTCATGATGAAAATTCCTTTCAGTTGAATTGATTAGCTGACTTGAATTTGCTTTGGCTTCACTTCTTCGGCCTTCGGCAACGTCACGGTCAGAATTCCGTCACTGTAAGTGGCGCTGACTTTGCTAGCGTCGACGCGAGTCGGTAGTGCGATGCTGCGACGGAACCTGCCGATGTAACGCTCGGTGCGCTCGGCGTTCCCACCATTGCTGCTGCCTTCCCGCTTGCTCTCGCCGCTGATAGTTAACGTCCCATCATGCAAAGAGATTTCGATGTCGTCCTTGCGCATTCCGGGCAATTCCACCACGGCGATCACATTGTCATTGCTTTGATACAAATCGAGCGCCGGCGACCAACCAGTAAAAAGCTGGCCCCCGCGCCCGAAACTCGACCAGAACGGCAACTCGAAAAACGAGTTGAGTTCATCCCGCAAATTGCTCCAGCGGTCCGCTGCGGACCACGGCGCCAATTCCGGGGCTTGATAACGAATTAGAGTCATAATGTTAGTCTCCTTTCTTTGAGAAATCTTCC
>JBKPLM010000267.1:0-5107 GCA_046731655.1 Verrucomicrobiota bacterium
GCTGATTGCCGCGGCGAGCGCGCCCGCGAAAGTGCTGCCCATTTACATCGAGGACAATCACGCCGGGACGTTTTATTGGCTGGCTCAAAATGTGGATCTCGATCAGCCGTACACCCTGATCCTTTTCGATGCGCACAGCGATGCTTCCGCCATTTTTGACTCCGACAAAATTCGCGAAGCGCTAAGGAACGTCGTCTCCCCTCACGAACGACAAGTGTCGCTTGATCGATGGCGCCACACGGGCGGTGTTCAATGCTTCAACTGGATTGAGCCGCTGATGCCGGCGCCGATCGCAAAAGTGATTTGGGTGCCGGGTGAGAAGCTTTCTGCACTCGAAATCCGCAAACGCACGCGAGAAGCAACGGCGTTACTCGACGGGCATCTCGAAGCATCGCCGCGGAAATCGGGATCATTGCAGGAATCGTATGTCGTTTCTGGTTTCGACAATCTCGACAAGCGTCTCAATCCAAACCAGCCATTGGTTGTGACGATTGACCTCGATTATTTCGCGGGACTCTCCGCCACCGAACAAGAATTAGCTTTTAGCCGCATCTGGAATTTCGTGATCGAACGGCGAACCCTTCGCGCCGTCACGTTTGCCATTTCGCGTCCCTACTTGAAAGACGAGAACGAAGCGTACCGACTGCTCAAACTGGCGGTGACTTCGGCACTCGCGTTGCCGATGGCACAAATCGAGTTCGAACCGTTTCTGTCGGTAGCCAACGATCACTCGAACCTCGCGAAGGAATTGATGGCGAAAGGAGAAAAACTACCGGCATTCGATCTCGCGCAAGCACCGCAGGAGCTCCGGGCGCGAATTTTGACCGAGCGTCAACGCATCCTCGTGCGACACGATGCCGCCCGCTGGCAGCAACTTTTACGCACCTGGGACGATCAAGCGCCCCGGTTGCAGCTTCAAGTTAAAGACCATCAGCCTTCCACAGACAACGTCTGGCGCATACCGGCGGATGAGCCTGCCGAGATCGAACTAATCACCGAGCCTTGGACGACGAAACCGGAAAAGGTCGAATGGTTTGCGTTAACTCCAAGATATTTGCGGTGTAACCTCACCGATTTGTTGACCGATCAGGTTGGCTTTGTCGCGAACGCAGCACCACGTCCTGCCTGGAATGAACTTCCGATCGGTCACCACGATTCTGTTCTGCCAATAGCGAGGATCGACAATTTGTTCGATCGACAGCTGCATTGCGGCTCGCTGCGTTTGCAAGCTCGCGCTGTTTTTGATGGGAAAATTCGCGAGACACCCGTTTTAGAATTGCGGCGATTCATCGGGAGCGGTTTCCGTGCTGCGATCAGCGAGCAGTTCGGTCTTCCGTACCTTTTCGGCAGCGGCGAATTGTCAGAAAATTCAAGTACCGGTCCCGAAACGAATCTGGGTGCCGATTGCGCGAACTTCGTCGTTTATGCCTTGCGTCGGCAGGGCCAGCGCATCCCGTGGTCCGATCCGAAGCAACTGCGCGATGATCTCGACCTTGTCGCACGATCAGCCGCGCCTGGCACAGCAAAAATAAGTGCAGAGGATTTGCAGCGCGGCACAATCGTGCATCTCGGGACGCACGTTGCGGCGCTAATGGAGGATCGGCGGCCCGTTGGCATTCTCGATGAAAACGATCTTGTCGCCCACCAGCTCGGGGGCGTTCCGGAAACAATCACGCTCGGGCAACTCCTGAAAGAGCGGAAGAAAAATGGCTTCGATTTGTTTCGCGTGCCGCCGGCAAAGCCCGCGGTGACACTTCTTTTCGGCGGCGACGTGATGCTCGGCCGCAGTTACGCAGCGAAGATCGAAAATGGAATAGACCCGTTTGCTGGGATCACAACACTACTGCGCGGCGCGTCGTTCGCTGCCGCAAACTTGGAATGCACGATCTCGAATCTCGGCAATCCCGCGCAACGCTACGCATTCCGGGCGCCTGAACGCTCCGCGCAACTGCTCCATCGCGCAGGCTTTCGCGCAATGGGACTGGCAAATAATCATGCGCTCGATTTCGGGACCGCGGCGCTGGAGGACTGCGCCGAGCGTTTGCTCCAGGAACAAGTCCAACCGGTCGGAGTTGGCAAACCCGGCAGCAACGCATCGAGTTTCTTCCCCGTGCTCGATGAGAAAAAAATCGCTCTTTTGGCAATCAACGATGTTGGACCCGCTGCAGGCCCTCAAATCGCCGTGGCATCGGATCGCCTTAACCTGAACGCGGCGATTGCGAATGCCCGGCAGCACGCAAATTTCGTGGCCTGTCTGGTTCACTGGGGAATTGAAAACAGCGAGAACGTCACTGATGAGCAGCGCGAACTCGCTCGTTGGCTGATCGACCATGGAGTCGATCTGGTCGTCGGATCGCATCCCCATTGCGTTCAGCCGCTCGATTTCTATCATGGCTGCACAATCGCTTATTCGCTGGGCAATCTCGTCTTCGATGGTGCTCCCACCGTCGAGTCGTGGAATCGCAGCGCGTTACTTGAAATCGGTTTGAACAAAAAGACGCAAGCTTCAGCTGCCCGCCTGATCCCACTCGTTCTTGAAGATGGTTTTCCTCGTGTAGACGTGGCAGCGGAAGTGAATCGCTTGGGCGGCGGTCTCGAGCGCCGGGAAGCCATTACTCCTTGATGGCTTGTCATCCCGCGCGACCTGCGTGAAAATTAACGCCCCGTGGCTCTGCGATTGCCGAAACAAGATTACCAGGACATCGAGCGGATCATTGAGTTGGATTTTGTGCGCGCGACGGAAGCCGCTGCCCTGAATTCACTCCGCTGGCTCGGGCGCGGTGACAAGGAAGCGGCTGACGCCGCAGCCTGCGATGCCATGCGCGGCATGTTCGATCTCATGAACATCTGCGGCGAAGTCGTTATTGGCGAAGGAATCAAGGACGAAGCACCCGGCATTTTCAAAGGCGAACAACTCGGCACATGGGTCCCCGGTTCGCCGGAGTTTCACATCGCCATCGATCCAATCGATGGGACAACCAACATCTCAAAAGGCGCACCGAACTCGATCAGTTGCATTGCGGCAGCCAGCCCCGAGAAAGGCGTGAAGGTGGCACTGCGGGATGTACCGTCGTTTTACATGTCGAAGCTGGCTTACGGACCGCGCGTCATCGATTATATGAAAAAGCGCGGCGATTCGCTTCACGTCGAAATGCCGATCGCCGAGATGTTGGCGATTGTTGCACACGCGGTCGACAAACGTGTCCAGGACGTCGCAGTCATGATGCTCGACAGACCGCGCCACAAGGAAATCGTCGAACAAATTCGCGCAGCAGGCGCATCGTTGCGAATGATCGGCGACGGCGACATCGCCGCCGCCATCGCGCCATCACTACCCGAATCCGATGTCGATCTTTACATGGGCATCGGTGGTTCGCCCGAAGCAGTGCTCGCTGCAGCGGGGATCAAATGTCTCGGCGGCGATATGCAATGCAAGATGTGGCCGCGCGATGAAAAGGAACGAAAGAACCTGATCGACACCGGCTACAAGAAAGATCTGGATCGCGTTTTTTCAGCCGATGATTTGGCGAACGGCCAAAACATCCTTTTCTGTGCGACTGGGATCAGCGATAGCGCGTTGCTCCACGGCGTGCGCGCTCACGGCGGCGTCACGGCGGTTACTCATTCGATTCTTATGCGCGCCAAGAGCAAGACCGTGCGTTTCATTCGAGCGAGACACAATTTGCAAATGAAAACGCTCCGGCTCCGGTCGGATAATCGCGAACATCTGATTTGAATCTTGCCAGTTAGCTCATTTCGTCAGGCCGACTTTGGCCGTATGCCGAATTTAGCTAGCGCGGCGACAGTTTTCTCCATCGGCAGGCCAACGACGTTCGTGAATGAGCCTTCGACTTTAGCGATGATTTCTGCGCCACTTCCCTGCGCCGCATAAGCGCCGGCTTTGTCCAGTGGACCCACTTTCGCAAGGTAGTTCTCGATGGTTGCGTTGTTCAGCCGGTGAAAATGAACGCGCGAAATGTCATGAAAAACCGCCGATTTTCCTGATGTCTGCTGATAAATGGCAACCGCAGAGCAAACCTCGTGAGCTCGTCCGCTCAGGCTCTGAAGCATCCGCGCGGCGTCGCTCAAATCGGTCGGTTTACCTATGATTTGATTCTCCAAGGCAACCAGCGTGTCGGCCGCAAGCACGACTGCGTCGGGACGCGTTTGGGCGACGGACATTCCTTTTCGAATGGCGTTCCATAGCGTGAGCTCGCGCAACGTAAGGGTCGTACTGAATTTCTCTGCAACGCGCGGCGAGGCCACTTCAAAGTCGAATCCACCTTCGGAGAGCAACGCAGCACGCCTGGGAGAACTCGATGCCAGCACCAGTGAGGGCACAATATGTTGATTCTAGAGGCAGCATTACCTGCTGCAACCGCCTGGATTTACTGATAATCCGAGCGTAGGTCGCCCGGCAGTCGGGGTGACGCGAGTAACTGTTCAAACTCACGCCAGTGGGGTTCGGGCTGGTTTTCCGTACCGCCACGTTTCTCGATGTAATTGCGCACCATGTCTTCGCCTAGATTGTAGTTGATGACGTAGCTGCGGTACTTCTCGATAAATTTTGTTGCTTGTTTGGCCCGCTTCTCATCCATGAGCGCGTATTTTTGCAACCAAGCTGCAGCGGCGTCTGCGTTGATGTCGCCATTGAGGTATCGCCGGGCCGCTTCATTCGTGGCGTATCCCAGCTTCTTCACCAGGTCCTGGACCTCGTAAAATTCCTCCGCGCGTGTTGGATCGATTCCCGCGGCAGGCCAGAGCACTTGTTTTTCGAACGCTAACCGCTCCGGTTTCGTAAAGACAACCTCTCTACCGAAGTTCGCGGTGCCTTCGGCAATAAGTGATTGAGGCGAGAAGAGCGGATACACTGAGAACTCCACCCACCCGCGATCGCGGACGAGATTTTTCTCAAGCAACGCATTGTAGACGTGATGACCCGGGTAACCCTCGTGCGCAGCTAGATCAATCGCGCGATCGATGTAGATCGGCAGATCGGTATTCACTTGAATCACGCTCCGATAATCCCCCTTGTACCAGTTGTAGCCGCCCCACGGTTTGTTCGTGACATATTCGACGCTGAAATTTTCGCCGGCCGGCAGCTTGA
>JBKPLM010000268.1:0-18072 GCA_046731655.1 Verrucomicrobiota bacterium
ACGGCAAGAACGTTGCCGAAATGGATGACGACGAGCTGGCGGCCGTTCGCAATCGCGAGATCGGTTTCGTGTTTCAAACGTTTAACCTTCTGCCAAGATCGACATCATTGCGTAACGTAGAGCTTCCGCTCATCTATGCAGGGATTGAGCCCGAACGGCGTGAAGCACGCGCGACCCAGGTGCTGACAGATGTGGGCCTGGGCGATCGCATTCATCACAAACCGAATGAACTTTCCGGCGGTCAACGCCAGCGCGTCGCGATCGCCCGCGCGCTCGTCAACGGGCCATCAATTATTCTCGCCGACGAGCCGACGGGGAACCTCGATTCCAAAACCGGCGAAGAAATCATGGAGTTACTCGAGAATTTATATCATCGCGGCAACACAATCATTCTCGTGACGCATGAACGAGACATCGCGACGCACGCGCGGCGCACTGTGCATTTGCGCGACGGACTTATCGAGATGGATCACGCTGGATTTATTGCAGAGCTCGATATGCCGGTTGCGTGATAAATTCGACATGAAGCGGTTTCTTTATGAGCTGAGCGAAAGTTGGAAAATCGCGGCCGCGCAAATGCGCTCGAACCTGACGCGCTCAACCCTTACGGCTCTCGGCGTTATTATCGGCATTATCGCCGTAACGTTGATGGGGACCGCCGTGAACGGCATATCCATAGGTTTCGATAAAAGCATGGCCGTACTGGGTGATGACGTTCTCTACGTGACCCAATGGCCGTGGAAGCCGGTGGACGACTGGTGGAACTACCGCGACCGCAAAAAAATCAAAACCGAATACGCCGACACCTTGAACCGCATGATCGCGGCTACCCCGAACTCGAATCTGATCGTGGCGGTGCCAACGTCGAATTTAATGCGATCCGTTAAATACGGCGGAAACCAGGTGGACAATGTCTTCGTTCTTGGGACTACGTCGGATTTCATCGTAACATCGACAATTGATTGTACGGCCGGGCGATTCTTCAACGAACTCGAATCGCGTGGCGGCGCCAATGTTGTCGTGATCGGCTATGACATCGCCGACGCGCTTTTCCCGTCAGAAAATCCGATCGATAAATTCGTGCTGATCAATGGTCAGTTGTTCAAAATCATTGGCGTAAACACGCGGCAGGGCACGTTTCTCGGTTTGTTCAGTTGGGACTCGATGGTGGCGATGCCGCTGGGCGCGTTTAACAAATATTTTTCGGCCAAAAGCGAATCGGACGTACGCGTGAAAGTGAAAGACAAGACCAGACTCGCCGATGCCAAGGACGAGCTTACAGGTTTGATGCGGCGCGTGCGCGGATTGCCACCGGAAAAAAAGGACGATTTCTCGATCAACGAGCAACAAGCCTTCAAAAGCACGCTCGATCCAGTGAAAAACTCAATCGCGATTGCCGGGCTGTTTATCACCGGGTTATCGCTTTTCGTCGGAGCGATTGGGATCATGAACATCACGTTTGTTAGCGTGAAAGAGCGCACGAAAGAAATCGGAACTCGCAAAGCGCTCGGCGCGCGGCGGCGAACGATCCTGTTGCAATTCCTGATCGAATCGACCGCGCTTTGTCTCCTCGGTGGGTTTATCGGACTCGCGTTTGCTTACCTAATGTGCTTCGGGATCGGCAAAGTTTTTCCCTCTTTTCCGATTCATTTCTCGGTCGGCTTGGTGATGGTTAGCATGATCGTTTCCATGTTGACCGGCTTGTTCTCGGGATTCGCACCAGCCTGGACAGCGTCCCGCCTCGATCCAGTAACAGCGCTCAGATACGAATAGAGATGTTATTTAGTGAGATCATCAAGATGGCGTGGTCGTCCCTTGGCGCGAACAAACTGCGCTCCGCGCTGACGATGCTCGGCATTACCATCGGTGTTTTCTCGGTGATCTCGGTGATGACTGCGATCGGCGCATTGCAATACTCGATTGAGAACGGCATTAGCTTTCTCGGGTCGAACATTTTTCAGTTTGGCAAATATCCGGCCAATATCAGTGCGAGCGGGGACGCGCAGGAGAAATTCCGCAACCGGCACAACATCACCTACAAGCAGGCGCTGCATTATTACCGATTGATGGAAGGCGAGGCGCGAGAGATTTGCCTCAAGAGTTTTGGTTATGAGGTAAAAGGCCAGGCGGTTTACAACGGCGTTAAAACAACCCCAAATCTTCTCATTGTCGGAACGAATCGAAGTTTTCTCACCGCGAACGCTCACACGCTCGCCTACGGCCGCAATTTGACTGACGAAGATGTCGAGCTTTCGCGGCGCGTGATTGTGGTTGGAAAAATAATCGAGAAAAGGCTGTTTCCGCACGAAACGCCGATTGGCAAAGTTGTTCGCGTTAGTGGACACACCTACACGATCGTTGGCGTGCTCGCGGAAAAAGGAACGGCGTTCGGCCAAAGCCAGGATGACCTTTGCATCATGCCGATCACACGCTTCTTCGAGGATTACGGTGAAGCAAAACGCACCGTCAACATCGCGACGCAAGCGTTCACACAAGATACCTATAATCGCACGTTCGATCGCGCCATCGGCGCCATGCGGATCGCGCGCGGCCTGCGCCCGGATCAGCCGAATGATTTCGAGATTTACAGCAACGACTCGCTCAAGAGCGCGTTCGTTAACGTGGCAGGATATGTTCGGGTGGGTGCGTTCGTCATCAGTCTGATCGCTCTGGTCGCGGCGGGAATCGGCATCATGAACATCATGCTGGTGAGCGTCACCGAGCGCACGAAGGAAATCGGCATCCGCAAATCGATCGGGGCTCGTAGCCGCGATATCTTGCGGCAATTTTTAACGGAGGCCGTTTTCATTTCCGAGGCCGGCGGTGTTCTGGGGATCATTCTCGGAATCGTCGTCGGCGATCTGCTGGCGGCGTGGCTCAAAATGGAACTGATTTTCCCTTACGGCTGGGCCGTTGCAGGTCTTCTTGTCTGCTCGGCAATCGGGATCGGCTTCGGTCTTTACCCAGCCTATCGCGCAGCGAACCTCGATCCGATCGAGGCGCTGCGATACGAATAAGAGCGTCATGGAGGAGATTCGGGCGCAATCAGATCCTCGGCTGCTACGATTTGCCAGTATCCATGTTGCCGAATCCAAGTATCGGTCCACACAAAGCGTCCACGCTCACCGTGCGTCGTTCCCAAGTTTCGTCACCTTGTGCAATCGCGGTGTCGCCGTAGAACCTGACCTTGACCTCATTAGGGCGATTGGAAACGAAATATTGCGGCGCATTTCGCGTGTCGGCGATCAATTTCGCTTTGTGGTAAAGCATCCCCTTCAAGTCTACGCCGAGGAAATCATCTCCAAGAATCCGTTCGACTGTGCTCGGGTCGCCAGTGGCTACCGATTCCGCCACTGGCGTTTGCTTTCGACAATGAAGCGGTCTGCTTCCTTCTGGTCGTTTCGCGCGCATTGACAAAGTAAGCAGCAAAGCGAGCCAGCAATAACAAAGGTGTCGATTTTCACTTTACTGCGCGAATGGTTACTCTAAGCCAAGAGCCTTGAACGTCGCATCGACATGTTTGAAATGAATGTCGACTGAGCAAAGGCGATCGATTTCTGACGCTGAAAGCCTCGCAGTGATCTCTGGTTCGCGTTTTGCGTTTTCGGCAAATGTCCCCTCGCCTTTCCATGTTCTCATCGCGGCACGCTGTACCGCTTCATATGCAGCTTTGCGTTCCACACCCGCGCTCGTGAGAGCGAGCAGGATCGACTGGCTGAAATACAGTCCTTTCGTCAGGTCAAGATTTTGCTGCATTCGTTCAGGATAAACCTGCAGCTTTTCGACTACGTCCCGCAACTTCGTCAGCATGTAGTCGAGGAGGATGCACGAGTCCGGCAGGATAATTCGCTCGGCGCTGGAATGACTGATATCGCGCTCATGCCAGAGAGCGACGTTCTCCAGCGCGACCACTGCGTTCCCACGAATGACCCGCGCCAAGCCGCTCAA
This sequence comes from Verrucomicrobiota bacterium, assembly GCA_046731655.1. GTDB lineage: Bacteria > Verrucomicrobiota > Verrucomicrobiia > Chthoniobacterales > UBA10450 > Udaeobacter. Next base: position 3,949 of record JBKPLM010000268.1, read on the forward strand.
CCGTTCGTTGGTAATGGGGTTGCGTTTGTGCGGCATCGCCGAACTGCCTTTCTGTCCTTCGCCGAAAAATTCTTCTACTTCGAGCACTTCGGTCCGCTGGAGATGACGGAATTCCGTCGCCCAACGGTCGATGCTTGAGGCGATCACGGCGAGTGTGGTCATAAATTCGGCGTGCCGATCGCGCTGCACGATCTGTGTTGAAAGCGTCGCTGGCTTTAGTCCGAGTTCCTCACACACTGCTTGTTCAATCTTTGGATCGACGTGCGCGTGTGTGCCGACCGCGCCGCTTATTTTGCCGACACGAATCCGTTCGCGAGTCTGTGTGAGACGTTCTTCCGCGCGACCGAATTCGTCATACATCAGTGCAAGCTTGAGGCCGAACGTGATTGGCTCAGCATGCACACCGTGACTGCGTCCAATCATAGGTGTCATTTTGAACCGCCGCGCCTGATTCCCGATCATTTTTCGGAGAAATTTCAGATCGGCCAGGAGAATGTCGCAGGATTCGTTTAACTGCACAGCCAACGTCGTGTCTAAAATGTCTGAGGAGGTAAGCCCCTGGTGAATCCAGCGCGCTGCGGGTCCCACTGAACCGGCGACGTTTTCGAGGAAAGCAATTACATCGTGATTCGTGCGCTTTTCGATCTCAAGGATTTCAGGAATCGAAAAACGGGCTCGCTTACGAATCTCCGCAGCGTCCTCCGTCGGAATTTGGCCGAGCGCCGCCATCGCCTCGCAGGCGAGAACCTCAATATCCAGCCAAATCTGAAACTTGCGCTCGTCCGACCAGACTTTGCTCATCTCCGGCCGGGAATAACGGTCGATCACTCGCGCAACATAAAAGCGGCACGCGTGAGGGAAAAGCGTTTTGTTTCATCAGCGCTGGCGTTTGTCATCCCGAGGCTGGCGCAGCGCGCCGAGGGACCTCACCCATTCACAACCTGGCGACACACGGGTTCGAAGCGTGATCTAGCACCCTGTGAGAGCTCACTCACCGCCTTTGCAGGCTCGGGATGACGCCTAGCTAGACGAAATTTCGCGAGCGACGCTGAAAAAAGAGGGCCGATCCGTCCTAGCAAACGCGGACGCGCAAGAAGCGTCCGTTGTCTTGCAGACGCACCCGACCGCTGGCAAAAAGATCAGCGACGGTAGCGACTGTCTCTCTGTTGCTGCTCGTGCACGAACTGACTGCCAGGATCAGATCACCCAGCGACAGGCCCGAAAATTTTCGTGGCCTCAAAATTTGTCGATTTCTTTTCATACGATTGCTTCCATTTCGGGAAGCAATTTCAATACCATCCCCATTTGTGAATATCTCATCCATAAGCCCTATGCAGTTATTCATCTTTTATGCACCTTATGACTGACCGCTCACCGACACTTTTGTTCAATTTTCAAACACAAAATTCGCCGCTCTCTTTTGCCCCGCAGGGATGAGCGGAGTGCCCGCCAGCTTCCGCTGTGCCCGAACGGACGGGGACTCGAACGGCGAAATTCGAAGCACGAATTTCGAATAACGAAACAAATCCGAATGACGAAGACTCAAAAGCGCAATCCGGCAATTCGCGTCACGAGGGACGAGGTTTTGGCATTTAGATTTTTCTGGCGCGTGTTTCGGATTTCGATATTCGAATTTCGGATTTTCTGCTCCCTGCTTATGCACCGGAGCGCGGTTTCATCAGCCGCAGGCTCAACATGTACAGAGCCGCAAAAAGCGCGACCACCAGCAGGATGCCCCTGGATTGCCCGTGGATAAACCGAACCAGTGCGTCCGGGCTCGTCAAAAGCTCTGGCTCGAGGCGGTAGGCTTTGTCGCCGAGATAAGCCAGAATCCAACACCAGAGCGCCGATCCGGCAATCGTCACAAGGCTGAAAACGCCGAAATTCATTCGAACGATCCCTGCCGGAATCGATATCAGATGGCGAACCACCGGAAGAAGTCGCGCGAAAAACACTCCGCCCGCCTCGTAGCGAGCAAGCCATTGCTCGGCTTGCTCCAGTTTTTTGGGAGTCACCAGCACAAAACGGCCATACTTTACGATTAGCGGACGTCCAATTAGTCGTGACGCCCAGTACGTGATGGCCGAACCAAGATACGATCCGACTATGCCCGCGAGCACTACGCCCGTGAAACTGAGTTTCCCCTGCGCTGCCAGAAATGCAGCCGGCGGAATAACGATTTCGCTAGGCACAGGAAAGATAGAGCTTTCCATCGCCATCAATACTATGATGCCAACGTAGCCGCCGGTGAGCACCCAGTGGAACCACGTCTCAAGAAGATGATGCATATTGTCATTCCGAGCGAAGTCGAGGAGTCTCTCGACGTTCAGTCGCAATAAAGTTCGCCCTAGTTCAGTCTAAAAACGAAAATCCGCAATCCCAAATTGAGATGTCGATCTACCGGCGCGTTCTTCGTTACTACAGACCGTTTCTCGGAAAAACGATCCTCGGATTGTTTCTATCGCTGCTGGGCATTTGCCTGAACCTGCTCAAACCATGGCCATTTAAACTGATCGTGGACGATTTCCTTCGTCCGGGCCCGGCAGCGCGCAGTGACTGGCACGTCTGGATCCCGCTGCTCTGCCTTGCCTTGGTCCTGATCCAGCTTTTTTGGGGAATGATCAACTGGATCACGAACTATCTCTTTGTGAAAATTGGCCTGCAGGCATTGCTCAAATTGCGCACAGATCTCTATTCGTATTTGCAATCTCTGTCGCTCAAATTTCACGACGCGCGCCGTTCGAGCGATTCCAGCTTTCGCGTCGCGTACGATTCGCAATCAATCCAGACGATCTACAACAAAGGGTTCACCAACATCTTTGCATCGGTGATCACGTTGATTGGAACGTTTATCATTATGTTGCAGCTGGATTGGCAGCTCACCATGGTCTCTTTAGCAATCGTGCCCTTGGTTGTTGGCGCGATCTATCTTTTCGCGCATCGGATTCGCCGGGAATCAACCTCCATTCAGGAACAGGAAAGCGCAGTCCTCACGCAGGCGCAGGAGGGCCTCAGTTCGATTCGAATGGTCCATGCATTTGGACGCGAGGAATTCGAAGTGCGCCAATTTCAGCAACAAGCCCTGCAAAGCCTACAAGCCAATCTGCGGCTCACCTTGACCAACGTAAACAGTGCGCTGGTGATCAGCACATTGATGGTGGTTGGCACAGCTGCGATGTATTACATCGGCTCGCTGCACGTCCTTGCCGGAACGCTCACGCTCGGATCGCTTCTGATCTTTAGCGCTTATTTGCTGATGCTTTACCAGCCGCTTGAGTCCCTCACGTATACTGCTTGGGCCATGGAAGGCGCGACCGCCGGCGCAAAGCGCTGTTTTGAAGTGCTGGACCGGGAGGACGACGTGCGCGATTCGCCAAATGCGGTTTCCATTTCATCAGCCAAGGGCGCGATTTCATTTCAATCCGTGAATTTCGGTTACGCAGGTGATCGACATGTCTTGCGTGACATCGATCTGCGCATCGAGCCAAACCAGATCGTCGGCCTGGTAGGCGGGACAGGGGCGGGTAAGAGCACCTTGATGAGTTTGGTGCCGCGATTTTACGATGCTTCCACAGGCTTTGTAAGACTCGATGAGCGTGACGTGCGGGAGATCACAAAAAGAAGTTTGCGCGCCCAGATCGCAATCGTTTTACAAGACACATTGCTTTTCTCCACAACAGTACGAGAGAACATCGCTTACGGCCGGCCGGACGCGACGGAAGAAGAAATTATCGAGGCCGCGCGGCGCGCTCAGGCCGATGATTTCATTCGGCAGATGCCGGACGGTTATGCGAGCGCAGTAGGCGAACGGGGCGGACACTTGAGCGTTGGGCAGCGTCAGCGCATTGGTATCGCCCGCGCTTTTTTGAAGAACGCGCCGATCTTGCTGCTGGACGAACCCACGTCAGCACTCGATCCCACAACCGAAGCTGCGATCATGGAAACCATCCAGGAATTAATGCGCGGCCGGACAACTTTGATTGCAACGCATCGGCTGGCCACGATCCACGGCCTCGATCAAATCATTGTGCTTGAACACGGCCGCGTCGTCGAAAAAGGACGCGGTCGGGAGTTGATCGCGCGGGGCGGGACTTACGCAAAACTATATGCATCGGGGAAATTCCCGACTGAGGTAGCGCATTGAGCAACGTTAAAGAAGATCGACACGTCGAAGACGACTGGTGGGCAGATCCGATTCCGCAAAACGTCGATTTCGGCGAAGGATTCTATTGTGAGAGTGCGCAAATCTTCAGGAAGCTGCGGAGCAAGAAATCAGGTGCCGTCGTTATCGGCAAACACGTTTCGTGTTATGCGGGCTGTTCGTTTTCTGTCGGCGAGAACGGCCAGTGCACGATAGGTGATTTCACCTTGCTCAACGGCGCGCTGATCATGGCGGATGAGAAGATCGAGATTGGATCGTATTGTCTTGTTTCGTGGAATGTTGGCATCGCGGATTCGGATTTTCACCCGCTTGAACCGGCCCAGCGTCTCATCGATGCGCAAGCTCTCGCACCGTATTTCAAAAATCGACCCGTACGTCCCAGGTTGAAAACCGCTCCTGTAAGAATCGCAGACAACGTCTGGATCGGCATGAACGCGGTGATTTTAAAAGGAGTCACAATCGGGGAAAACTCGGTCGTTGCAGCGGGATCAGTAGTCACCAAAAGCGTCGAAGCGAACACAGTGGTCGCCGGAAATCCGGCCGTGATAGTTCGGCAATTGTGATCAGTGACTGGTGATCCGTGATCAGTCCAATGCATCTCGAATACTCGCTTCGTTCACTGTTCACTGACCACCGTTCACCTTTTGCCATATGAAACGGAAGCGCATCGTCGTCATGGGCTTCATGGGCTCAATGCCCATCGCAGGCGTAATCTGGCAGCATGTCCATTACATCGTCGGACTGCAACGACTCGGTCACGACGTCTATTACATCGAAGATTCAGCCCGCATTCCCTACAACCCGGAAACGTTTGAAGTTACCACTGAATTTGATTATACGGCTCGGCTTCTGAATCGGTTGGCGCGAGAATTCGAGTTTCGAAATCGTTGGGCCTTTTGCGCGCGTTATTTGCCGGGGAATCCAACGGCTGGCTTGCAATTAAAAAGAATTCGGCAGCTGTACCGCGAAGCGGACGCGATCCTGAACATTTGCGGTGCACAGGAGTTTAACGACGACCTGCTTCTCTCCGATCGCATTCTGTATATCGAAAGCGATCCGGGCGTTGAGCAAATCAAGATCGATAAGGGCGTGAAATCGACAATTCAATATTTGAGCCGACATCATGCGCTTTTCACTTTTGGCGAAAACATCGGCACAAAGAGTTTTCCCGTCCCGACCCACGGATTGAAATGGCTGCCTACACGGCAACCAGTGGTCACTGACCTTTGGCGAACCAGCCGCTCCTCTTCCCGCGCGGCGGTGTTCACATCGGTGGCAAATTGGTCCACCAGCGGTTTGAAAGACATTACGTGGCGCGGCAAAAAATATCTCTGGAGCAAATCGCGAGAATTTCTTCGTTTCATTGCAGCGCCGAAAAAAACCGGAGAAACGTTTGAGCTGGCGACAAACATCGAAGCTGGCGCTACCCGCGCGAAATTCGAGCGAAACGGTTGGCGGCTCACTTCGCCATTGCAAATGAGCGTCGATTATTGGCTCTATCGGGACTACGTCCATCGCTCCAAAGGCGAGTTCACCGTCGCCAAGGACCAATACGTGCGGCTAAATACAGGGTGGTTCAGTGACAGGAGCGTATGTTATCTCGCCGCAGGGCGACCGGTCATCACTCAAGAAACCGGTTTTATGAAATTCTACGGCGGCGAAGCAGGCCTTTTATCTTTCCGAACGCTTGGTGAAATTGTGGACGCCGTGAAGCGCATCAACGCCGATTACGCGAAGCATTCCCGAGCCGCTTACACGCTGGCTCGCGAAGTCTTTGAGGCGAAAAGAGTGCTAAAATCAATTCTGGACCGCGCCGGAGTATAGGGAGAGCGCAAACTCTTTTTTCGTCCATTAGAGATTTGAACGTAGAAAGCATGTATCGTGTCAGTTGTGTCCGAAAAGGCCATTTCCTAATGCAAATCCGAATCTTGATTTTCGAGTACGCCGCCTAAGTTTGCAGCCTTTCCGCCCATGAAGCGTATCCTTGTTTTAATTTGCGCCACCTTGCTGTTTGGACCGGTTCTCGACGCGCAGGAAGGCGCACCGGCCCCGCCTCCTGGTGAGCCGCAAGTTCCCGGCCAGCAGCCGGGCGCATCGCGATCGACTCCGCCTGCGCAAGCGGTAGTTCCGGTCCCCGTTCCAATTGCGCCGCCAAAGCCTAACGGACCCGTCCAAAAGAGTTTGGTTCGGATTACCGCAACTTCGGTGGAACCGGATTACAAGGCGCCTTGGAATGCCGGAGGCCTCCAGCGCGGCGTTGGGGCCGGCTTCGTCATAGGCGGCAATCGCATCATGACAAACGCGCACGTTGTTGCCAACAGCCGTTACCTCACTGTCGAGCGCGACGGCGATCCCAATAAGTATCCGGCGAAAGTACAATTCGTAGCGAATGATTGTGATTTGGCAGTGATCACCGTGCCGGCTCCGGATTTTTTCAAAAACATGTTGCCATTGCAACTTGGCGGAATTCCTTCCCTGGAATCGACGGTCTCGGCGTACGGTTATCCAATTGGAGGCGAGCGGATGTCGGTCACTACCGGAATCGTGTCGCGGGTTGATTTCCAACTCTACACCCACTCGTCGGTCGACCAGCATCTGGCGATCCAAATCAGTGCGCAGATTAACCCGGGAAACAGCGGCGGCCCGGTAATGCAAGATGGCAAGGTGGTCGGCGTAGCATTTCAGGGTTACAGCGGTGATGTGGCCCAGGGAGTGGCCTACATGATTCCTACACCGGTAATAAAGCGGTTTCTGCAGGACATCGGCAACGGGCATTATGACGAATATCCCGATCTCGCTATCACCTACGCAAAGTTACAAAATCCGGCCCAACGGAAGTTTCTGGGATTAAAAGATGACGATCGCGGCGTACTGGTGAGCTCTGTGGTTGGGTCCGGACCATCGGATGGCATTCTTTACCCGGGTGACGTTCTCCTTGCTATCGACGGTCACCCCATTGCCAGCGACGCGAACGTCGAACTGGAAGGTGAGCGTGCCCAGTTTGAGGAAGTCGTCGAGCGAAAATTCAGAGGCGATTCGGTCAAGATGGACGTCTTGCGCAACAAGAGTCCGATGACAGTGGAGATCAAGTTATACAAGCCCTGGCCGTACTCGATCCAGGGCCACAGCTACGATGTGCGACCGCGTTACGTCCTTTACGGCGGTCTGCTCTTTCAACCATTAAATCTGGACATGCTGGAGGCATATCGGAGCGCGGACCTGCGGGTCCGTCACTTCTTCGAATACTTTGTTCTGGACCAGCTGTACCTTCAGCATCCAGATGTCATCGTGCTGAGCAACATCCTGCCAGATCCGATAAATACCTACCTGGCACCCTACCGAGGGGGCATTGTCGATGAAGTAAATGGCAAGAAAATTCGTACGCTTGACGAATTGGCGAACGCTTTCGCCGAATCGCCGGAGCGGTTGGTGATTCGAATGATCGGAGACGGGCCTCCGCTGGTCCTTGATCGCAAACAAGTGGAAGCTGCACGCGAACGAATCAAGATGCGCTACAACGTGCTAAAGGAACAAAATCTTGAGGAACAATCGCCAGCAAAAGCGACGGAACAGGCAAACAAAATCTAAAGATGACCAGGAATTCTGTTATCGCCTTCGGCCTCATCCTTTTCACAGCCAGTGGAGCGCTGGGGAAAAAGGAATCAGCCGTTTCTTCCGTCCTGAGCAAGCAGAAACAGCTGGCGCTCGTCCGGGTAAACGTGACGGGACAGTCCTATGATTACTTTCGACCATGGCAAAAGAAAGCGCCGTTTTCAAAGCGCGCGCTTGGCGCAGTTTTGTCTAAAGGCCGTGTCCTTGTGACAGCAGACCTGGTTACGAACCAAAATTACGTTGAGCTCGAGCGCGCCGAGTCTGGCGAAAAAACCGCGGCCACTGTCGAGGTGATTGATTACGAAGCAAATCTCGCGCTGCTTCAACCAGCGGAAAAAACATTTCTCGATGGAATCACTCCGCTCGAAATCGCGCCAGACACTGTAGTGGGCGACCGGCTGGCTGCGTGGCAATTGGAGCCGAGCGGTGCGTTGCTTGCAACGGAAGGCCTGGTGACAACTGTCCAAATGATGCCATACCCGATCGATATCGGACAATTCCTCACGTACCGCATCAGCATCCCAATGCAGTACCGAGAGAACAGCTACACTGTGCCCCTTGTTAAAAGGAACAAGCTTGCTGGGTTGCTGCTGCGCTACGATTCCCGTTCGCAGCTACTGGACGCAATCCCTGCGCCTGTCATCACCCACTTCTTAAAGGATGCTGAAAACCAGAATTATCGGGGGTTTCCTTCCGCTGGCTTCTCATTCTTTCCCACGCGCGATCCGGCACTGCGTGAGTTCGCCGGAGAAAAAGGCAAGAATGCCGGTGGAGTCTATGTGACGAATGTGGAGCCTGGTACGCCGGCGATGAAGGCGGGGCTTCAAGTCGGCGACATTGTGACTGCAGTCGCGAACAATGAAATCGATCAAAATGGCAACTATGTGGATCCGCTCTACGGCAAGATCGAGTTCACAAATTTGCTGACGGCCCATGCGTACGCCGGCGATGTCATTCCTTTTCGAATTCAACGTAACGGCAAACCAATGCAGTTAAATGTCACGCTTGAGCACCGCGACACGAAAGATTATGTCAGCCCGCCGTACAATCTCGATCAACCGCCGCGATATTATGTTCTTGGCGGCCTGATTTTTCAGGAGCTTTCCCGTCAATATCTCAAAGAATGGGGCCCAAACTGGCAAAGAGAAGCTCCCCAGCGTTTAGTCTACCTCGACCATTTCCAGTCCGAACTTTTTCCTGACCGAAATCGGCGCGTTGTTATTCTTAGCCAAGTCCTCCCTGCTAACAGCACAATTGGCTACGATGAGCTCTCCTATTTGACCGTAACGAAGGTGAACGGCAAAGAAATCAAATCGTTGGACGACCTTGCCGAAGCGGTAAAACACCCAATCGAGGGGTTCATCAAAGTCGAGACCGAAGAAGATCCAAAGCAGATCGAGCTCGATGCGGCACAAGTCGCCGCTGAGGCGCAAGATCTCCAGGAGAATTACGGTATTTCGGCACTGCATCGGCTCAATTGAAACAATCGTGCGCGCGATTCTGCGATGCCACCGTGAATTGCACTTCCAGGCGGCGCGGCTTAGTTGATTCAATTGTCAGTCGGATCGATAGCGATGTCGGCCGTGCGTGGCTTGGCTAAAAATTGTTCCACTTCCTCATTGTAAGTCTGGAACGGGTCCCCCATCACGAGAAAGTCACGATTATCACAAGCGATGGAATCCCAGTTGATAATGTAGGGGGAATTGCAATCCTGAAAAAAAGCCACCGCTCGAGCGCGACCTGACGCGCGCGTATTAGCTGGCGGAACATGCGTTGTAGTGGGGCGCCGGACACTGTTGTTCCATTCGGCAATTCGTTTACCTGGCGTGACACCAAAGAACAACCCGCGAAGCGGATCGATGTTGTGATACTCGAGGTCGATGCTTTGCAGCCACGGATCGTCCCAGTTCAATCCTTCTGACTCGATGAAGGCTTCCAAAAGCCATTTCTTCGTTATCCAATCGACCCCGCCGATCAACGCCTGGTGGTTGTTTGCGATTGCTTCGAGAACGAATCCCCAGTTTTCCAGAAGCCAGTTAGTTTCCGCGCTGCTATTGCGCAGGTACTTTTGCGCCAAATGATGAAATTCCCACTGCACGTCGAGTGCACCGATGGTTTTGCCGTTCTCAAGATGAACAATCCATTGCTGAGTTGGATCGCGAGAGATGTCGCGTGTGCTTTGCACCGCATCGGCCAGGACCAGATTTCGCGGTAAACAACCATCTTCTAGCAACGATAAAACGCAGGCAGTTGTCCCGATTTTTAACGCCGTGGCATAGGGACTCATGTTAGAGTCACCGATCAGCAAGTGGAGCCGCCGATATTTTCGGTAATCGGCCAGCGGCTCGTCACGCGCGTTAATGATGGCCCGATTGAATTGAACCCATTGGTAGATGTCGTTAACAATATGATCGGCGCGCTGGCTGAGTTGGAAATTCACTTGTGTTTCCAGTTGCGGCGGCTCGAAATCAAACGCCAGTGGATTGGATTGACCGACGCGGCCTGCACCAGTAAAGATTTGCCTGGTCGCCAGAAAAGTAAGTAGTGTTCCGAGAATTGGCGGCGTGAATTGGGCCTCTCGCTTCATCAGATAATTCTCGTGACAGCCAAACGTGGCGCCGGTGTGGTGATCGACATTATTTTTGATAAAGGAGACACGATCCTGCGCGCCAAGAGCAACCAGTGAGGATTGCAGCAAATCGTCCCCGGCCAATTCATAAGCCACCAGATCGTGCAGATGCAGACATTCCGGCGATGCATACTCGATGTGTCCCATATCGAGATACAGACGTCCGCCGTTGCGAAGAAAGCCTCCGTTACCCGGTGGCTCTTCGTAGTCGCGGTAATGCAGATCGATGGTGCCGGCCTGAGCGCTTCGAAAAAGGTGATTTTTTACCTTCGCCGGCCAGAGCTCTGAATTACCATGCGGCTCTTCCTCGCTCAAAAGACAGCCGTATTCGGTTTCAATTCCGACGATCCGATCCATCTTGTATCGAGCATCCGCCAGCGTTCGGTGCTCCACAAGTGCGAATGCGGTCATCGTGAGCGGAGCGAAGGACCCACACAGAAAACGCGATTGCCTTGGGCTATCGTGTGTGAATTTCAGAGTTTGTGTGAGGTCCCTCGTTTCACACGGGATGACAATCGGCGACCCACATCGAACGCCCGCTTGAACCTAGCTGGAAAAGACTCAAACTTTTTTCATGGCAACAGTTGCCCTCCGCAGCCCGTCCGAAAAAGTAGGCGGTCTTTTCTATTTCGGCCGGATGCTGGACAAAATACGGTTGCACGCCAAGGGGGAACTGCCTCCCGACTACCACGCGAACCTTGGAAAAGGTTTCGACGAAAAGTGTGCGAACTTTCTCAGGCTCAATTACGATCAATTAGTCGAGCGCGCGAAACGCGGCGGAACGGACGAGGAAATTCTGCAATGGTGTTTTGAAAATGGGCACAGACCGGATGAAAACGAAATTTACGTCTGGAACGAATTTATGCGCAAGCGCGGCTGGGACGACGAAGTTTCCGAAATATTAGAGCGCCGCAAAAAAGAAGCTGGCATGACCGATAGATCGGACATTCAGACATCGTTCCAATTCATCGATGCAGATGAAGGGCGCCTGCCAAATCCTCGATAGGGCTGCCTCACTGTCCCGAAAGTCTTCGAGACTCGGCGCAGTGCGCCGTCGGGTACCTTCCTTATTCGGCCAGGGTATCGATTCGTTCGGCAAGACCAAAATCAAGCTCGGTCAAGCCGCCTTTGCTGTGAGTCGAGAGGACCAGACGTACTTTGTTGTAACGAATGTCGATGTCTGGATGGTGCTCCTCTTCCTCGGCCACTTCGGCCACTGCGTTCACGAAATCAATTGCATCGGCAAAATCATCGAACTCAAACGTCCGTTCGATGTGCTTCTTCTCCAGTTCCCATTCCGGGATTTTTTTGAGCCGCGTTTTCAGCTCATCCGCTTTCATCAAATCAGCCATAACGGGACAACGAGTAACACCCGAAAATCGTTTTGCAACGGCAAAACGAGCGGGTGTTTTTTTGATCGTCATCCCGAGCGAAGCCGCAGCGAAGTCGAGGGATCCCAAAGCACCGCCTGAAGGTGATTCAGCGGGATTCTCTGACCGCGCTTCACTTCGGTCCGCTCCGCTCAGAATGACAGCTAGATGCCGAGGATCGTCCTGAGATTTTTTGCAGAATCGAAAACCTGCACAGCGCAGGCCCGCGCCTGTTTCGATAGTCGCGGCCAATCCTGCAGAACGTCTTTCACGGCCATTTCCGCCTCATCGATGTTCCGGATGAAACAAAACCCGCTGTCACATGGAAGGTATCTCGATGCACCGGTGTCTTCCGTGATCACTGGGCGCCCCAGGGCAAGAAAGGCCGCGGCCCGATCGCTTAACCAGCCAGTTTGCCAGGCTACGTCCACCCCCTTGATGGCCGTAAACTCCCCAAATGCGCTCGCCATGTATCGACGATACGCGCGCGGCGTGCTCGCAAGGCGGTGCGGATCGACAACACGCCAGCCAAGCTGTTGCAAACGCGCCCTCTCTGGATCGTCCGGGCTGATATTCATCGCTAATTCGAACTGCGCTTCCGGCACCCGCGCTGGTAAACCGAGATAAGGCTCGAACATAACTCTCTTGGATAAGTCGGGGAATTCTCCAGCCACTTCTACCGCCCCGCCCCAGTACCACTGTCCGATAGTGGTGAACTTAGACATCTTCGGACGTGATTGCGGTTGAAGGAGTCTCGTGTCAGCGAGTGGATAAAATGTTTTCCAGCGCAGGGATGATTTCGGCAGCCGGCAATCATTTCTGTGAACGTTGAGCCCGATCGTCCAAAATTCGTCGTGAGACGACTGGCCCAGTTCCATTTTGGTCATCCAATAAAAAATTTCACTCGGATCCAGGTCGCAAAAGATCCGTCGCTCAAATTGCAGAAGAAATGGCGGGTGAATCGAGTAACTGAGATTCAGCAGCGCATTTGGGCCTGCGAGTCGATCAAGCAGCTTTCGTTTCGACATTCCGATACAGCGTATCGCGTCAAGCTCATGCGTACTTACTGCCGGTTTCTGGTAGAGCAAACAATAGCGACCAGCCAATCCATGTGTACGCAATTGCCGCTGGAAGTTGTTAATCTTGGCCTGATCCGCCTGCGGATCATCTGTCGCCGGCAACAGCTCGAGCCAGATAGCATCGAGCTTTAATCGACGTAAACCAAGCATCCATTGCAGCGGCACGGAAAAATTCCCGCCGCCTTCGCGATATTTTGCGGCAAAGCCGCATCCGAGGAAAATCGTCACGCGAGCAGAATCGTCATTCTGCTCGCGTGCTCAAGCTGAAGCTTCGCGATCTTAGAAGATCTTGCCGTGCGGCAGATGCGGTTGGCCATGATTCCCGCCGGTGCAAAATCCGCCATTCGGGATCGGGATAACCGAGCCGAGGAATTGCGGCTGTTGTCGCACATTTAACGCCTGCTCCAATGCGTAGCCGAAGCCGATTAGCTGCGGTTCATGCAGGAAAGTGCTGTACATGAGCATTCCCGCCGGCCGCCCGCTATCGCGAATGCCCACCGGTATCGATAAGTTCGGATAACCCGCCACTGCGGGTCCGGTCGAGTTAGTCAAGTGCGGTGCGACGATCGCATCCACACCCGAGTTGATTACACTATCAATGCCAGAGCGCGCAGCAGTGCGGGCATGCGTTCGCGCGGCGATGTAAGCGGGATCGTTCGGATAACCTGGGAACTGTTCCGATAATAAGAATACGTCCTGGTCGTAGTAGGGCATCTCTTGCGGACAATGCTCATCATTGAAGGCGATGAGGTCGGCCAACGTGCGCATGTTCGTGTGTGTAAGCGTCGCGAGGTAGTCCGCGATTTGCGCTCTAAATTCATACAGCAACGCTGTGAACTCGTCGCCGTTGTAAGAGAATACGTCCCCCGTATCCACGTCAACCACAGTCGCACCGAGGCTTTCCATCACGCTCAGCGCATTTTCCGCAAATGCGACGGTCAGCTCATCACCCGGAATGCCGCTGCCATAGTAGCTGTAATCGAAAAAGCGCACATCGCGTCCGATCACTGCTCCATCGAGTGCGTTCGGATCGAGAAATTGCGTGTAATCATCCGGCAGCTGATGCCCAATTACCTCGCCAAACGGCGACTGCAACACTCCAAGCAGGATCGCCACATCAGTGACGCTGCGCGCCATCGGTCCAGCCGTGTCCTGCTCGTGAGCGATCGGAATGATTCCGTCTTGTGATACAAGACCGAGCGTCGGCTTCAGACCGACGATGTTTTCAACCGCGGACGGCCCAGTGATTGATCCATCCGTCTCCGTACCGAT
>JBKPLM010000269.1:0-7582 GCA_046731655.1 Verrucomicrobiota bacterium
GGGCTTCGCAAAACTCTTCCGTGCCACGCGCTACATTTTGAAAAGAGCAATTGCGGCCAAGGCTGACATGAACCAAATGCCAAAATCATGGCTTCTTCCGCATCGGGGGAAAGGTGGAAAGTGTCCCCGTTGCGGAAGGAAACTAAGATCAGCGAGGATCGGCGGCCGCACCGCGTGGTTCTGCGCGCATTGTCAGAAGCGAGTTTGATTCACCTCGAGTTACGCCGCAGCGGCAGTCAGTCGCTTTGCTTCGGCACCTTCGTACTCGTACAGGAATCCAATGAATTGTCGGCGGTGTGACTGTTCCTGCGCCGTAATTTCGAGGATGAGATCCTGTGTCACCAAATCGATCGGATCGCACATCTTGATAATTTTCTTGTACTGATCGATCGCTTCGTCCTCGGCGCGAATCACACCGCGAATCACCGCGATCACGTCGGTGCTGTCCTTGGGCGGCTGCAAAAATCGTTGCGCACGGTCCAGATCGAGCGAGCCGGGCACACGACCTTCGAGCACCTTGATCCTGTGGCCGAGCTTCCGGGCGTGACCGAGTTCCTCTTCGATGTCGCGGAGGAGCGCTTTTTTGATTTCCTCTGCGCGCACGCCATCGAGATCAATTGAGTTTGCCAGATAATTTTGAATCGTCTCCAGCTCCATCGCGTAGGATTTTCTGAGTTCGTTGATGATGTCGTTATTGGTTGCCATGGCTTTGTCCTCCTTTAAACAGAATCGTTCTGTGCATGCCGGGCGGTTCTTTCACAGAGCGCGTTCGAATTTTGTATGACTAAGAGAATTTTGCTTACGGGACGTCCGGGATGTGGAAAGACCACGCTGATCCAGCGTGTTGTAAAGAATCTGGCCCTGCCAGCCGGCGGTTTTTACACTAAGGAAATCCGCAGGCGCGGTGTTCGCGTCGGATTCAAGCTCATCACGCTCGGCGGTAAAGAGGCTGTCTTTGCCGACGTCAATTTCAAAACGTCTGAGCGCGTTGGAAAGTACGGGCTTGATCTTGCCAAGCTGGAAACTGTGGGCGTTCCAGCAATTCATGAAGCAATTAGTGCGCAGCAACTTGTGGTGATTGACGAAATCGGGCCGATGGAGATCCGATCAGCAATTTTTTAGCGACGCCGTAAGTAAAATATTCGAAACGAGATTGCCGATTCTTGCCACGATCACTGTGCGACCTTTCCCATTCACTAATACAATCAAAAATCGGCCTGATGTCAGAGTGGTCGACGTTCGGCCGAACAATCGCCAACAACTTGTCTCCGAGTTGTCAGCCCAATTCCATCAATCGGAAAAATCAACTCGAAGCGGAAAATAGAACAAACTGGATTAGCGCAACATTTCCAGCAGCGTTAGCGCGTTTCGCGGGGCGGCACCTTCGGCGTCGTTGTCGAAATAAACATGCACGGCGCGATTCTCTTTTAGCCAACGCCGAATGCGTGTCGCCCATTTTTTGAGGGCGGGCTTGCCATAGTTGGATGCGTATTTCCGGGTGTGACCGTGCAGCCGGATGTAAACGAGATTGGTCGTCACTTCCTCCCACATTGGCCAGTCCGGCGCGTCGGACGTGCAGACAGCAACCGCATGATCGCTCAGGCACTTGGCCACTTCGTCATCAAACCACGATTTGTGACGAAACTCGATCGCGTGTCGCGTGCTGCTCCAGTGCCGCAGAGTTTTGACGAACTTCTCCAACCGCTCCGCGTCTTTTTTCAAAAGAGCCGGAAGCTGCCACACCACAGCGGCGAGCCGTTTGCCCAGAGGCGAAGCCGACTCACGACAACGGATCACTGATTCTTCGACGTCGAGCAGCTTTTTGTTGTGCGTGACGTAACGATGCCCTTTGATGGCGAACGGAAAATTGTCCGGCGTCTCGTCACGCCATTTTTTGAAGGTGCTTTTCTCCTGAAGCCTGTAGAAGGTGCCGTTGACCTCAATCCCGGTGAAGCGATCCGCGCAAAACCGAAGCCACTGCTTTTGCGGTGTGTTCTCGTAAAACCCGTCGCGCCAACTCTTGTAATTCCAGCCGCTCGTGCCGATGTATGCTTTGCCTGGCATCGCGGTTAACTGGCAGGTCAGCACCTTACCTGCTCTTTTTCAGTGAGTGATCTTGCCGCCATCGCTCTCTCTTAGATTTCGTAGCGCGCCGCCGCCGCACGCTTCTGAAAAATTCAAATCTGGGAAAAACGCATGTTTGTCGCTTCTTTGTCGAATCGCTATTCTGTACATATGAGGTGGACCGTGGTTTCACTGCTGGTTTTGGTTGCCCTGAGCGCCGCGACGTCAAAGACATACTCGGCGGAGGCGAATTGGACCGGTGAGTACGCAGACAAGAAATTCTTGAATGGTCAGGCGGTTTTCCAAATGAGCTTGGAGCAAAGCGAAAACACTGTGTCGGTCTGGTTCAGCGCCGGTTACAATGACGGACATGGCTGTGCTCCTGAGGCGACCGGCACGGGCAAAGTGGATGCAAAAGGCTCTCTCAAGTTTACTTTTCGCGACAGCGCGAACAACTCCGGCACGGGAACTATCACGCGCGGAGGCGAGGGCATCATCGTATCGCTCAAGACCGCACGGGTCGCTGATCCGCGGTGCCTTGTCTTTTACGGACAGAGTGTTCGCCTCAAACGGGTGAAGTAGCATTTCGGCTGGCAGCCAAAATGAACACGCCGGCGGCGTGTGCTCTCCAGAATGCGTTACACCATCGGCCGGAAACGCCCGACCACTTCCTGCAGGCGGTCAGTGATTTGGCCTAACGAACAGACTTCCGCTGCTTCGAGCAGCATAGGGAAGCAATTCGCGCCCTCTTCGACAACATTTGCGAGTTTGTCCAATGCGCGTTTGGCCTTCTCCGCGTTTTTCTTTTTGAATTTTGCAAGGCGATCGACTTGCAACTGCTGCTTCTTTCGCGGGGTGCGCGCAAGCTTTACTTCTGGTATTTCTTCGGCTCCATCGCGATAGCGATTGAGCCCGATGATCGGGCGAGTCCCATTGTAAATTTGCTGCTCGTAGCGATGCGCAGCGTTCTGAATCTGGCTGCGCTGATAACGGTCTTCGACCGCGGCAAGCACTCCACCCAAGCGCTCGATCTCGCGGAATTCGTCGAGTATGGCTGCTTCTACCGAGCGTTCGACGGCTTTCATTCCGGGCGAGCCGCTCAACATGTTCATGGTGTGTTTGAAAATCCCAGATTCCTCAAGCAGGATCGCCTGCCCGTGAGCGGCAAGCCGAATCCATTCTTCGCTCGGCGTTGTGAACGGTTCGTCCGCACTGTTGGAGTGGCACGAATTCGTCGCGTTCATGTAAGCGAGCACTAATTCTGCCGCAGTGCGCGTGAGATTGTTTTTGAATTCCGCCGCAACGAGCGAGCGACCGCTGGTCTGTATGTGCAGTTTGAAAAGCTGCGCGCGTGGGCCGGCTCCAAACACATCGCGCATTCCGATCGCCCAGATGCGCCGTGACACGCGAGCCAGCGCGATATATTCGACGTCGAGCCCGCAATCGAGAAAGAATGAGAGGCGCGGCCCGAATTGATCGACCGGGATTCCGCGCGCTGCGAACATTTCCGCGTAGGCGAACCCATTTGACAGTGTGTACGCAGCTTGTTGCACCGGAGTTGAACCGGCTTCGCCGATGTGATAGCCGCTGATCGAAATCGGATACCATCGCGGCATTTCCCTCGTGGTGAACTCAACCATGTCAGTAAGAAACCGCAGTGAGGCTTCGATCGGAAAAATCGTTTCGTTTTGTGCCTGAACTTCTTTGAAGATGTCGGCCTGAATTGTGCCGCGCAGTTTGGGAACAACTTTCGGGCCGAATCTGCGTTTCGCCGCCGCGATGTACATCGCCATGATGATTGGCGCCGGGCCGCTAATGGTCATCGAGGCGGAAAAATTAGGCGAGCCGAGATCAAAACCATCGTAAAGCCGGAGCATATCCTCGACCGTGTCGATCGCGACTCCGCCCTCGCCGATTTTTCCGAAGACGCCATCCGCGTCGCTATCGATGCCATAGAGCGTGGGTCCGTCGAACGCGGTACTGAGCCGGTGCGTGCGCTGATGCCGGGTCAGATAATGAAAACGCTCATTGGTATCTTCGGCGAGCATCAAGCCAGAGAACAATCGCGTCGGTTCTTCGGCTTGGGGCAATTGCGGCCGCGCTTTCGAATTCTTCGCAGGCGACACGGTCCGAGCCGGACTGGCATTTGCCGCTACAGTTTCGCCGTTTTTTTCGAAGCTTTCGACCTCGCGAATCGGCTCCAAATACATCTCGCGATACGCGCCATTTAGAAATGGAAACTCACCGGGTAACCCTTCAGCGAAGAAATAGCGTGCGATCTCGCCCGGCTCATCGATCTCGGGCAACGCCAGACGCGGCAATGGCAGTCCGGTCGGCGTCCGTGTGGCTGGAATTTTTGCTTTGATGTCATTCCAGCGCCCCAGCAGTTCGCGCCCGAATCGCTGATCGCTCCGCGCCCGCTTTACCTGATCGAGAACGAACTTGTTATAGCTTTCGATCGACTCAACAACTTGTCCAAGCTTGCTCATTTTGATCCTCTCGAAATTAGCTCGAATAATTCGTCCACGCCAGGATCGCGATGTCGTTTTGCAACGGTGTCGATCAGCCGCTGATTACGCCGGTTTTGTTCCAGACGTTGTTCGATTTCGGTGTGCGCAGTGCGGGCACGCTGGAGATCGCTTTTGTTTACCACCACGATATCGGCAAGATCGAGCATTACGATTTTTTGCAACTGCAATCTGCTGCCGTAGTCGGGATTCATCACCAGAACAGTTGAATCGACAATGCCATTTTTTTGAAACGGCATCGCCTCCTGGCCGGTGCCGACGGTTTCTATGATTACGTAATCGAACCCCGACCGAGCGAGCAGCGCCAGACAATCGTGTGTGGCGGGCGAGAGCCCGCCAGCCTGTCCACGTGTGGCCATGCTGCGCATGAATACGCGATCATTTTGGGAGTTGATCATCGTGGCCCGATCGCCCAACAACGCTCCCTCGCCAATTACGCTCGGATCGTGCGACAAAATCGCGATTCGTCCCTTCGGGTTCTGATTCAGAAAACGCAGCACCAGCTCGTCAATTAATGTCGTTTTGCCAGCGCCTCCGGGACCAGTAAAACCGATGACACGCGTTTTACGCGAATCTCGAATCTTCTTGTTGGGCGTTGAGCGTTGAACGTTGGGCGTTCGGCGCTTGCTTCTGGCATATGCGTCCTCGATTGCCGTCAGCTTGTGGGCGAGCTCCTGGTCGGGCGATTTGGCGCGCGACCGTTTCACGCGCTGCTTACCGTACTGCTTACGGACATAATCGGTCATCTCTGCGAGCGAGGTTCCGGCGAAGAAAATGTTGTCCACACCTTTGCGCTTCATTGCTACAGCGTCCTCATGAGTGATGGTTCCACCGCCGCCTCCAAAAACTTCGATGTCATTGGCGCCACGCTTCCGCAAAAGCGCAATGACTTCGGCGAAGAATTCGATATGCCCGCCGTTGTAGCTCGAGATGCCGATGGCGCGCACATCCTCTTGAATGGCGGCGCGCACAATATCGCCAACCGAACGATGATAGCCAAGATACACGACCTCGATTCCGTGCCGGATGAATTCCAGATTGATCGTGTTGATCGCGCTGTCGTGCCCGTCGCAAATCGGGACCGCAGTTAGAATTCGAGTGGGTAAAGCCATCGGAAAAATCTAGCGTTGAACCGTTAAATCGTTAAATCGTTAAATCGTCAAATGCCTGATCCACTCGATTTCAGCGGGAAAGTCGTGCTTGTTACCGGTAGCTCGCGCGGGATTGGTGCGGAGATGATCAAGGCATTCGGCCAACGCGGTGCGCGATGCGTCGTGAATTATGTGGCGGACGCGCAGGGACAAAATAAAACCGATGCGACCAATGTGGCTGGCGTACTCAAGGAGCCACTGCTGATTGAATGCGACGTGACGCAACCGTCGCAGGTCGAGGCAATGATGAAGCAAATACAAGATCAGCATGGTGGCCTGGATATTCTCGTGAATAATTCCGGTATCATCAGTGATCGCACGATCAAGAAAATGCCGGTGGAGAATTTTGAGAGTGTGGTGCGCGTTAATCTCATCGGCACATTCACGGTTACGCAAAAGGCCGCCGCGATTCTGCGAGACGGCGGGAGGATCGTTAACATGTCTTCGGTCAGCGGCCAGCTCGGGTTGTTTGGGCAGGCAAATTACTCGTCGAGTAAAGCGGCCATCATTGCACTCACGAAAGTTTCGGCGCGGGAATTTGCGCGTCAGAGCATTACGGTGAACGCCATCGCGCCTGGCTTCATCGATGTTGGCATGAGCAAAGCCATGCCTGACGAAGTGACGCAAAATTTCATAAAGCAAATTCCGCTCGGCCGCCTTGGTGATGTCAGCGAAATTGTAAACGCGGCGCTCTTTCTAGCCTCTCCGATGGCTTCATACATCACCGGACATGTCTTGAGCGTAAACGGCGGCTTCTACATGGGCTAATCCCCGCTTTTTTTCTTACTCTTTCTCTTGCTGATGCTCTTTCGTTGATGCCCGTTCTTGAGAGCATGAGTATGAGTAGGAGAATCAGATGCTCCGCCGGTTTTTGATTCGCCGCTCAACGTTTTAATGCTTCAACGCTTTAACGAATCAAACGCGAGCGTCAGCTCAATCCAACTTCTGCACCAGCAACCAAACCAATGCCGAAAGCATCGCGGCGAATGTCGACAACACGAATGTCGCGCGCTTCGTCTGACGTATTTTGAAGGCAGGCTTTGGGATGTCATCGTGAATATGGCTGGCCTCGAACAGTTTCATCAGCGCAAACGCGACGATGAAACCGACAGCAGCCCATTTCAGGCATCCAAGAATGGTGTCAAGCATCTCGCCGGATTCTAGCGCAGGCCATAGCGGCGCTCAACTCGTGAAAGCCTTCGGATCCAAGCACACGCACCTCGGCGGCCTTTAGATTCTTGGCTCGGTCAACGCCGCCGTTATCTCTGGTCCTGCCGGGTGTGAGGTTCGAGTCGTTTACTGTTTTTCTGCGGAGAAATGGTTCCTGGTCAGGAATGGCGTTGACTGTCGTCGCGCGGTTTGTTTACCCTCGCCTCCATGACTAAAAGATTCCTTACTCTCTTCTTCGCAATCGGACTTGCCAGCGCTTTTGCTGTGCAAGCTCAGTCGCCCACCCCGGGCGAGTCGCCAGCAGGAGCGCCTTCGTCGGCAAAACGTGGCACGCACAAGAAAGCTCAAGCGACGGCGTCACCAGCAGAGACGGCCGCCTCGTCTTCGCCTGCTGCGGCGCCTGCGACTTCACCGGCAGCCAAGCGCGGTCGTAAAAAAGCGGGGGCTGCAGCAGCCGCAAGTCCCTCTGCATCACCCTCACCTAAGTTCAAGCTCGGCGATCTGTTCAAACCGAAAGGTTCCGC
Organism: Verrucomicrobiota bacterium; assembly: GCA_046731655.1. Lineage (GTDB taxonomy): Bacteria > Verrucomicrobiota > Verrucomicrobiia > Chthoniobacterales > UBA10450 > Udaeobacter. The sequence goes on from JBKPLM010000269.1 coordinate 7,438, forward strand.
GGCAGCCAGTCCAGCTGCCGCGACTGGCGCCTCCGCAAAGACCAGGAGCGCGGAGGCAGCAGCTAATCCTCCTGCACCCGGCGGTGGCCATGGTCTGGTCTGGGTTAACACAGACTCGCATGTATACCACAGGGAAGGATCGCAG
>JBKPLM010000270.1:0-5573 GCA_046731655.1 Verrucomicrobiota bacterium
CCTGTGAATGGGTCAAGTCGCTCGGTGTCGATCCTAAACTTTTGCTTCTGACACACGGACACATCGACCACGTACAGGATCTCGCCAGGATTAAGCGGCGGTTTGGGTGTCCGATTGGTTGTCATCCGCTCACTGCTCCAATGATTTCGGATCGCGAATTTTTCCGCAGCTTCGGTTTCGAACTGGAGATTGAGCCAGCGAAACCTGATTTTCTTATCGAAGAAACGCCGAGCCGCGATTTTCTCGGCATACGATTCCAAGTGTTGGAAGTTCCAGGGCATTGTCCAGGCAGTCTTTGCTTCTTTTTGCCTGACGATCGATTACTTATCGGCGGCGATGTGCTGTTCGCGGGTAGCATCGGCCGTGGAGATTTGCCAGGCGGAGATATCGATCTGTTAGTAGAGAAGATCAGGAAAAAATTATTTCCGCTCGGCGATAAAGTCACAGTGCTCCCAGGGCACGGGCAGCCAACGCTGATTGGAACTGAGCGGCGCACTAATCCTTTCGTCGGCTTAGGGTAGCGTTAACAGCCCCGTGTTCTATTGAAGCTGAAACTCCGAGGCGACCAACAACACATCACTGAGAACCTGAATGAGTTGAGCGATTACCGATCAATGGTCTATCGGCTGATTTTCAGCCGGGCGGCGTTCTCGTTGTGTAATATGCGTTCGGTATATGGGCTTGCTTTCGGCCAGGCGCTTAGCCCAGATCGGCGAGAAGAGAAGCGAGCGGCTTGAGGTCGTCGATCTTCGCCACGATCTCCCGCAGCGAGCGCACAGCTCTTGGAACGTATCGTAGAAAATGCTCGTGTCCCCTGACCAAGCCCAGAAAGCCATAAGCACCCAGCGCCTGCATCAGGCGTTGGGTCGCGCATAGCTGCAGGATGTTGTTGTCGAACTGTCGGTCAGCTGTCCGCCCATTGTCCGTCTGTTTTTGTCGGTAATAACTAATCAACTCAGATCGTTCTGCCCATGAAAGCTCGACATACGGATCAAAAAGCAATGATGCCAGATCATATTCAGCCAATCCCGGTCGCATCCCCTGGAAATCAATCAGATTAGCCTTTCCGTTCTGAATAATGATATTTTGCGATTGAAAATCGCGATGGACCAGGACCCTTGGCAAACTTGCGAGGCGTTTTGCAATTTCGCGCAAACCGGGAAGCCCTGCGAGCTCCTTGCGTTTTGAGTCGTCAACCCTGAAATAGCGGCCAAGGCAATTGTTGAAAAAGTATCTCTGTTCCCAGCGGTAAAGCGCGGCGTTAAACTCGGCGGGCAAATGCTCCTTCATTTCCACGCACACGGACTCCGGCAAACTGTGAAGTTTGATAATTTCATCGAGCCCTGATTCGTAGAACGCGCGGCGGACCAGCCAGCTTTCATGCCGATAACTGTAGAGGTCCTGCGCACCCAGATCCTCGATCCAGATGAGGCCTTCCGCTTCATCGTGAAAATAAATTTTGGGGACCCGGATTCCATGGAGCTCGAGAAATTTCGCGATTTCTACGTAATGCCGATTTTCGTCGCGCTCTAGATTGTACTTAACCAGGATGAGCGTCTGATTCGCCGAGCAACGAATCCGATAAAATTTTCGGTCAGACCCCCCTTTTTCGATTGGGCGAATTTTTACATCGGTTACATCCAGCAGCGGAAAATGCATCCGTGTGCGCCGGAGAAGAAAGTCGGTCCTCATGCTAGATGTCGTCGTTTTGATGGACGCCGCTGACTTGTTTTTGAGAGCGGACAATACAATCATGAAGCTGACTTTTGGAAGCAATTTGTGCACCTGGCCACAAAATCGTGTCTTCCAGGACGGTTCCCTCGCCGACTTGGCAATTTTCTCCTACGACCGAGCAGCCGCGCAGCTGTGCGCTCGGATCAACAACGGCCGATTTTGCGACCCGCTTCGGCCACTCGCAAATTTTGATATAATGAGGCGCCCAATGTTCTTGAAAAACTGTCCGGTGAACTTCCAAGTATTGATTTCGTGAACCGATGTTGAACCATTTTCCGTCGTTCATCACCAAGCCGCCGATCTTGCCGCCTTCGCCGATCCAATCACGAATAATAGGGAAGAAAGAAATTTTCCGGCGTGGCGGAATTCGCTGGAAAATTTGTCGGTTCCAAACGGCGACGCCGGCAAAATCGTAATTACCGGCAATGCCGTACCTGGCCGATATATCGACGACGCGGTGATCGCGAAAAGCGACGTCAGCGGCCAATCCGGTTTCGCGCAGCGCGAGCGTAACGTCGTTCCCTCGCCGAAAATGTTCCTCAATCAGGGGTGGCAGATCCATATTTGTTAAGACATCACCGCTGTAGGTAATGAACGGTTCGCTGCCAAGATAGCGTTCCACGTTCTTGATTCCGCCACCCGTTTCGAGCAAATCGGCCTCGTGAACCAGCGTGATGGAATGCCCGGCGTAACTGTTCTCGGCAAAAAAAACCCGAAACAATTCAGGAAGCCTGTGGGTGTTGATGACGAACCTGCTCGCTCCGGCATCAATCAAATGATCAAGCGCGAAAGTGATAAGCGGTTTTTGAAAAATCGATACGAGCGGTTTGGGGAGATCATCTGTCAACGGACGCAAACGGGTACCGCGTCCGGCGGCCAAAATGAATGCCTGGGTGACCTTGTTCACGGGCAAAAAATTAGAGATTCCTCGACTTCGCTCGAAAGGACAAGAAAAGCAGCCGCAATCGAGTCCCAAGACTGCCGGCGGGAACGAAAGCTTGTGTGGATTCTGTTCATCTCGGTACAGGTTTCAGTTACGGCGCACGATTTTGATTTGCCACTCTTCCTCGCGTGATGCGTAGATCGGAAGCAAAACGTCTGCGATTAACTCAATCGCTTGGAATTTCCAGCGAATCCGTTACTCGCAATCTGTTCACGACAAGGTCGTCGATTTCAAGCTGCTTGATTTTCGCTCGACCAATGACGAGGCGGCCGACCGCGACGACGCCCAATGCAAGCGCTCCAATCGCCAGCGCCCCGAGCGCGAGAGCTCCGACACTCTGCGCTCCAATCGCCAACCCGCGGATGCGAATTGACGCGAGATCATTCGTTTCTGCCTCGTGCATGCTGTGATAAATCGTCCGCAAGCTTAATCCACGATATTCGATCCTCCGTCCAGATATGGTCGGCTGGAATAATGATTTCGGGCTGATCGAAAGTTGCAACAGTGACGTCGATTTCATCAGCACCGGGTCCGCTCATGAAAGTTAACGTGCTGCCGCACGTCGCGCAGAACGACCGGACGCGCCCGGCCCATGCGATTTCAAGCGGTTTTCCCTTCGTAAATTGAAAATTGCTCCGCCGAAACGAAGCCCAGGTCACAAATGGCGCACCGGCGCTCTTGCGACAATCTTCGCAATGGCAATGAGTGACATTGTAGGGCATGCCAATGCCTTCGTATCGCACAGCGCCGCACAGGCAACCGCCGCAAATCGTCTTTGGCTCCGCCTCCATCACTTAATTACGGGCAACCGCGCGGTTACTCGGTAATCCTAGTAGCTCAAGTTGGGGCCGGCGGAACGCCGCCAACCGGATCGCTGCCAGGGAAGCTCGCGCTTCTGTAAATAGAGCGTCCGCGTGCCGAAATCGATGATGCCGTGATGCCGCCGCAGCGTCTCCGCACCAAGCAGACCGGCAACCGGCGGAGACCCATCCAACAATCCGTCGTGAATTAATCCTTCCAGATCGATCACACCCACGTCCTTGCCAAGGATATCGACCGAGCCCACTGACAATTTGCGAATCCTCGCCACGCGCAGGCCACGCTCCTTTAGGTTCACGGCCGAGGAACTATACCGCGTCTCGCGGGTGGCAATTCGCATTCGCCTAACGAACGAGCGATGCAAGATGGTGGCAAACGAACCCGTATCGACCATAAACTTGGCAGGTTTCCCATTAATCGAACCATTCACATACAAATTAAAACCATCGCTTACTTGAATTGGAACGGCTTGCAATCCGCGCCGATCAAAACCAGGAACACCACCCAAAACGTCGGGGTCGGTCTTCAAGATGAGCAACTGGCGTTGACAATCCAGCACCGCCTGGGTCGGAAAAAGGATATCCGCTCCAATGATTCCGTCGATTTCCTCTTCATGAACCAGCCGTGCCGCGCGCGCAGAGTTGCCGAGATCGACTGCAACCATCGGTTCATCGATCAGAGTGAGCCCTCCTAGCCGCAGCTCGCGCGCGATGGCCACGTTATTGAATGCGCCGTTGATCTGAATGCGCGACGGCAAGTTCGACTTGGCCGCGGTTGGTTTGAGTCGAAAATAGTTGCGACGATTTAGAGCGATTGCGCTTACGGGCGCACCGCTATCAATTGTGAGCAACGCCTCTCTGCCGTTGATAAAAGCGCGCACCATCAAATGATTTTGCCGAGAACGCACCAGCGGTAGCGCTTCGAACTGCGTACTTGCTCGCGCGCGTGTGACCTGCGGCATGGCCGCCAATTCGGCAATCAGCACAACCGCAGCGCAGGAGATCGACAAAAATGTCCGACACCATCGCTGCTGGCTTGAACAAGTCACGGGGCGTGAGATTAACACGGTTCCTTTTGCGTGAAAGTAATTTCGCGTTTTTAGGAACGGCGGCTTCGCGAACCGTAAACAGAGTGTTTTATCATTGCGCGGCACGCCTGAGTGATGATTTACTCTTCGCCGAAGTCAACCGGCTCAAATGACGACGGCGATAACTGAAACACCCGTGGCTGACCAAAAACTCGTCAGAGGCCTCGGCCTGCTCGATTCAACAATGCTGGTCGCCGGCTCAATGATCGGCTCAGGAATTTTCATTGTCTCCGCCGACATCGCGCGACTTGTCGGTTCTCCCGGATGGTTGCTCGTGGTGTGGGCGGTCACCGGCGTGCTGACGATCGTTGCCGCCCTCAGCTATGGCGAGCTCGCCGCAATGATGCCGAAAGCCGGGGGCCAATATGTTTATCTGCGCGAAGCGTACAGTCCGCTGTGGGGATTTCTTTACGGATGGACGCTGTTCCTGGTGATTCAGACTGGAACGATCGCCGCCGTGGCGGTGGCGTTCGCGCGCTTTCTCGGCGTTTTCACCGACGCGGTCTCGACGACGAAATGGATTGTTCCACCGATCATGCTTTCGCAGCGTTACGCGATCAGCCTTTCGACGCAGCAGTTAGTCGCGATCGGAATCATCATTCTCTTGACGTTCGTGAATACGCGCGGCCTTTCGTTAGGCAAGCTCATCCAAAACGTCTTCACGTCGGCGAAAACGCTGTCCCTCATCGCACTGGTGGTGCTTGGGATTTTCGTGGGGCGCAATGCTGGCGCGCTCCAAGCGAATTTCGCGAATTTCTGGACGCCAACAGCAGTTTCTCCAATCACATCGGATCTCCCGTTCATCGGCTCGGTCTCCGCAGCGGGCGGTGCGCTGGGGATGTTGATCGCAGTTTGTGTTGCCCAGGTCGGCTCGCTTTTTTCTGCGGACGCCTGGAATAACATCACGTTTACGGCAGGTGAAGTGCGCGAACCCCGACGAAACATTCCGCTCTCACTTTTGTTCGGCACCGGATTGGTAATCACATTGTA
>JBKPLM010000271.1:0-14212 GCA_046731655.1 Verrucomicrobiota bacterium
ATTGTTTTCGTCGAGCAAATGCATGTTAACGATCAGATAGCCGGGGAAAAACTTACGCGTGGTCTCGCTCTTCTTCCCTTTCTTGATTTCCGATACGCGCTCGGTCGGGACTAGCACATCATAAATCAGATCGCCCATTTCCTCTGTCTTGACGCGCTTCAAGATGTTCTCGCGCACCTTGTTCTCCTGACCGGAAAGCACGTGCACAACGAACCATTGATCTTTGCCTGCGAGTGTCTGTGCCATAAATCAGTGCAACCGGGTGAAAAAATGGACAACGTTCACCAGAACCAGATCGAAAAGTGCAACATATCCGCCCAACAATAACATTGCGATAACCACCACCACGGTCGAGTCACTCAGTTCCTTGTACCGGCGGAATCCTTTCTCTTTGGGATCCCACGGCCAGGAACATTTCTGCAGCTCGACCTTCACTTCGCCGAAGAAGTTTTTGATTTTGGTGACCATCTAGTTCTTAAAGAAACGTTCAACATCCAACGCTCAACGTCCAACGCCCAATTTATTTTCTCCGGTTTCGAAATTCAGTGTTGGACGCTCGGGCGTTTGCAAATCTTCACAACCACGCCAGGAGGGACTCGAACCCCCAACCGACGGTTTTGGAGACCGCTACTCTACCAATTGAGCTACTGGCGTTCTTAATCTTCCTCTTCCGCTTCCTCTTAATCTCCTCTTCTTTCGTCATCCGCTCAAGAAAGCAAGAGTGAGAGGTAGAGGAAGAATTTTAATCCAGAATGTCGCTCACGCGACCGGCACCGACGGTCTTGCCGCCTTCGCGAATGGCGAAGCGAATCGTTTTTTCCATCGCGATTGGCGTGATCAATTCGACTTCGATTGAGATGTTGTCGCCAGGCATAACCATTTCCACCCCTTCAGGCAATTTGACCGTGCCAGTCACGTCCGTGGTACGGAAGTAAAACTGTGGCCGGTAATTGGTGAAGAACGGCGTGTGACGTCCGCCTTCCTCTTTACTCAGCACATAAACTTCCGCCTTGAATTTCTTATGGGGCGTAATCGAACCAGGCTTCGAAATCACCTGGCCGCGCTCGACTTCTTCCTTCTTCAAGCCGCGCAACAGAACGCCGACGTTATCACCCGCACGCGCTTCATCGAGAAGTTTACGGAACATTTCAATGTCGGTCGCAACCGTTTTTGCGGTAGGACGAATGCCGACCAGTTCGACTTCCCCCATTTTCTTGAGAACACCGCGCTCGACACGACCCGTCGCGACTGTGCCACGACCTTCAATGTTGAACACGTCCTCGATCGGCATCAGGAACGGCTGATCGACCGGTCGCTCTGGGACCGGGATGTAATCATCAATCGCTTCGATGAGCGCGAGAACCTGTTTCTCCGCGTCCGCATCGCCATTGAGCGCTTTGAGCGCACTGCCTTTAACGATTGGAATCTTATCTCCGGGAAATTCGTACTGCGTCAAGAGATCGCGCACTTCCATCTCAACGAGATCGAGAAGCTCCGGATCATCGACCATATCGACCTTGTTCAGGAACACGACGACGGAGGGCACTCCCACTTGTCGCGCCAGGAGGATATGTTCGCGCGTTTGCGGCATCGGTCCATCGGCGGCGGAGACAACCAAAATCGCACCGTCCATTTGTGCCGCGCCAGTAATCATGTTCTTGACGTAATCCGCATGGCCGGGGCAGTCGACGTGGGCATAATGGCGTTTGTCGCTCGAGTACTCTACGTGCGCAGTGTTAATCGTAATGCCGCGCTCTTTCTCTTCGGGCGCGTTATCGATTGATTCATATGCGCGCACCTCAGCCATGCCCTTTTTCGACAGAACCGTTGTGATTGCTGCTGTCAGGGTTGTCTTGCCGTGGTCAACGTGACCGATCGTGCCGACGTTTACGTGCGGCTTGTCGCGTTTAAATGCTTCCTTAGCCATTTCAATTCTCCTAATTAACCAAACTGTCTTGTTTTACTTTAATTATCTGCTGCCGGTCCTGAGCCTGTTCTGAGCCCATGACCGGGATTGAACCGGTGACCTCGTCCTTACCAAGGACGTGCTCTACCAACTGAGCTACATGGGCTGCTCTTCGCCAACCCAGCGCCTCCACGGCAACCCGGTTTGGCCTTCTGCCAGAGATTCAAAGGTCCCAAAGTCGCATCAAATTTGCAATTTGAACGACCATGGGACCGCTTCGTTCCAGCAAAAAGCGTCCGCAAACTAACCGCGCGCATCGTCGTGTCAAAGAAATTTCTCGGTTGGGACAAGGCATATTCGAAGGTTGTAGAGTGCGCCGTGCCCAGCGCATGACCCTAGCGCGAAAACCGAAGACAGCGGACGCTACAGTCTCCAAAAAAGCTTAACGGATTCTGCTGCTTGTTTCTTCGGCTTTTCCTCGCGTAACCAAACGCACAATGATGGCAATGATAATGAACACTACGATGGCGATGCCCACATTGAGCGGCGTGATCAAGCCCGGGCCGGGCGTTGGAGTGGGAGTAGCCGAAGGAGGAGGCGGTGCGTTCTTCGCCGCCAGCATTCCCTGCACGTATTGCAAACGCTGAACGGTGTCATAGTCGTCTGGTTTTAACTTTAACGCCGCTTGGTAATCGGCAATGGCCTTTTCGTACTGCTGCAACGACGTGTACGTTGCACCGCGCTTCACCAGGTGCTCGGCGTCGTTCGGGTTTTTCTCAATTAGCAATGTGTAGTCGGCAACGGCCGCATCGAAGTTTTTCAAATTTCGGTTTGCCCAGGCGCGCCGGTCATAACTTTGTGGATCATCTGGTTGTTTCTGAATCGCGGTAGTGAAGTCTGCGACCGCCTTGTCCCATTGGTTGAGGCCGATCTCAGCAAAACCGCGAAACTTGTAGGCGTATCCGTCGTCGGGCTTGAGTTCGATCGCCTTATCAAAATCTGGCAGTGCTGCATCGAACTGATTTTGCATTACGGCAGTCATCCCGCGCTCGCGATAGGCCACTTCATCCTTTGGAGCCACTTCGATCGCCTTGGAAAAATCCGCCAAAGCAGCTGAATATCTTGTGGACGCCCCAGCAGCGTCTCCACCTGCCTCAGCTACCTGTGCCGCCTGGCGATAGGCTGTGCCTCGATTAGTGTAACCGCGCGCATCTTTCGGATTTGCTTGAATCGCCTTTGTAAATTCAGCAACGGCGCCGTCGTAATTTTTCTGTTGAGCGAGATCAATCCCGCGCTGCATATGGCTTGCGCCACCCGCTGGCGGTTTCCCCAGGCAAACGTGACTGACTGCAAAATAGAGAAGTGACGCGGTGGCGATGGTAATTGTTTGCTTGTTCAAGATATTCATTCTCCTTTTAGCCTAACTGTTGAGCGATTTATGCTTGTAGGCGAGCAAATTAACGCGTCGACCGCCTGAATGAAGCAAACGAATTCGATGGCGGAATTTGTCGGTCGACAGCGTCGCACAAGCCTGTCTGAAGGTTACGCTGCTGTCTTTGCTACGATCTTCATTTGGTCCACGCCATCGCTGTTCATGTATTATTTGAATCGCTTTTACGATCCGTGGGCACAGAATTTTTATCGTTATCTTGTCGCCTGTCTAGCCATTGCGCCGCTACTAGTTTACCGCGCTCATCGCGGCGCCTCCCCATTCGGGTGGCGGGCTGTGACGATGTGTCTTATTCCGTGCCTCCCCAACGTAGTTCATCAAGTCACACAGGTCGTTGCCTTGTTCTACATGGGTCCGGGCGTTTACACGATTTTCACCCGGGCATCCGTGATTTTCACGGCTTTACTCGCACTCGCATTTTTCCCTGAAGAACGCCGAGTGATTCGCCAATGGAAGTTCCAAGTGGGCACACTCCTCGGCTTAATTGGCGCCTTTGGCGTAGTCTGGTTTCAACCGGGTCGAGAAACAGAGCACATGAAAGTGCCAGGGTTATTCATCGCCTTCACCGCCACATTTTGTTGGGCGCTCTACGGCGTCCTGATTAAACGCCCTTCCATGCAGCTTGGCCCAATTCGCAGCTTCGGGCTGGTCAGCTTGATTACCTCGATCATGTTGCTTCCGCTTACATTGGCGTTTGGAAAAATCGCTGCACCACTTCACGCCGGGGCGCAAGTGAACTTGATTTTGATCGTCTCGGCCGTGACCTGTATAACGCTGGCGCACGTTTTGTACTACGTAGCCATCCGCGAAATCGGCGTGGCGCTCGCGCAAACGCTTCAACTTCTTTGTCCGGCCCTGGCACTGGGCCTTTCCGCCTGGATTTATGGTGAACGTCTCACTCACGCTCAGCTTTGGAGCGCTGCGATTCTCCTGCTCGGCGCATTTCTGGCCATGCGCGTGAAGCCGATCGCCACGACCGAAACCGCGGAGAACATTTGAAAGCGGTTAAAAGTCAAATGGTTACAAAGTTACAACGGCCAATCGCGTCGCTCTTTTAACTTTTCTTCAGAGTTTGCGCTTTTCGGACTAGCTCGATAAACCCGGCGCGGTAGCCGTTCGGATCCTTTCCTTTTGATTGGTCGGCCCACTCGATCACGGCATTAAGCGTCCCGTTTCCTTTGTATTCAGAATCTCGCAAGATCATCCCAAACTCGGCGACAGCTGCGGCAAACTTCAAATCGACCGGCGCGTTTTCAAACGTCGCATTTGTGTCCGTCACTGCGCGCTCGATCAATTCGCTCCTGTTCTCGTCCGGTTTTTTATAACGCAACTTCACAGTGAGCATCTCGTCGGACGATTTTGATCCGCTGGATGTCAAACTTTCGTTAGCCGAGTACTTGAGCGGATCCACCGGCGGAACGCCGGGATTGCTCGCCGCGCCGACCGGGACCACTTCATATAGTGCCGTCACCGTGTGGCCTGCGCCAATGTCGCCCGCGTCCACTTTGTCGTTATTAAAATCTTCCTTGCGCAACATTCGTTTCTCGTAGCCAATCAGGCGATACGACGCGACACGCGCTGGATTGAACTCCACCTGGAACTTCACGTCCTTTGCGATCGTCACGAGTGTCCCGTTCATCTGTTGCACCAGAACTTTTCGCGCCTCATCAAGTGAATCGAGATAGGCATGGTTGCCATTTCCTTTGTCCGCTAATTTCTGCATCGTCGAGTCTTTCAAATTGTCCGTTCCGACGCCGAGCACGCTCAGAAAAACGCCACTCTTTGCTTTGTCTTCGATCAATCGAATCAGATCGCCCTGGTTTGTGACGCCGACATTGAAATCGCCGTCGGTAGCCAGGATCACACGGTTTACTCCGCCTTTAATGAAATTGTCCGCTGCAATCTTGTACGCCAGCTGGATTCCCTCAGCGCCGTTCGTCGAACCGCCAGCCCGTAAGTTTTCCAGCGCTTCAAGAATTTGCTCCTTGTGATCGCCGGTCGTCGACGGCAACGCCAATCCCGACGCACCCGCGTAGATCACAATCGCCACGCGATCGTTCTCCGTCAGCTTGTCGACCAGCAATCGCATCCCCTGTTTCACCAGCGGCAGCCGTTCCAGCGGCCTCATCGATCCCGAGACATCGAGAAGGAAAACCAGATTGCTCGGACCGCGTTTATCTGTGGCGATTTCTTTTCCTTTCAATCCGATCCGAACCAAACGATGCGATGTCTCCCACGGACAACTCGCAACATCCAGATGTACCGCGAATGGCCTCCCATCACTCGGCTCCGCATAATCGTAAGTAAAGTAGTTGATCATCTCTTCGACGCGTATCGCGTCCTTGGGTGGCAGCGATCCTTCGTTGATGAACCGCCGCACATTCGAATATGAGGCCGTATCCACGTCGATAGAGAACGTCGAAAGCGGATTGTCTTTTGCATCGAGAAACGGGTTCTCGCCGATGTGATCGTAAGTCGCGGTGTTGAACTCGCCAGCGCGCTCGCGGATATCGCGAAATGCTTCGTCGCGACTAACTGGCTGTGCGAGCGTTTTGTTCAATGCGTACCCCAAGGAGGAACTCTTGGAAGCGAACCCACCCACCGCCTTGGGAGGAGCGCCAGCAGCAAGGGGGAGTTTCGAAGACGGGGTTGCTGCCGGAGGCGGAGGGACTTCCATTGGTATTTGAAGCTCACCTTCAACCTCGGCAGGCTTCGGTTGAATCGCCGGAAGCCGGATTGCTTCCGCCTGGGCGACCCGACCGCTTTCGCGCCTTAACGAAAATACAGCAACACCGGAAACAGCGGCTAGCAACGCGAGAACGGCGGCAATTGCCAGCGGTCGTGCGATCGACCAAAACCACGGATCATCGCGAATGTCGATCAAGTTTGCTGGCTCTGCTGTCTCAGTTTTGAGTTCGCTGGCGAATTCGTTGCTTAGCGCAGCCGCAAGCTCGCGTGTTTCATCGACAAATCGCTGAGCTTTCGGCGATTCAGCCACCGCCCGGGCTATTGTGGATTTTTCCGGTTCTTCCAATTCGCCAAGCGCGAACGCTGTTAATTTGGGATCATCGATGTTCATATCAGTTGGTTCTAGGGGTAAACGAAACGAAATCTTTGGAGGCTTCCCGGTAGCGCTGTCGCAATGTCTTCAACGCTGTGTGAATCAGTACACCTACGCAGTTCGCAGTTGTTTTCGTGATCTCAGCGATCTGCTCGTAACTCAGGTTATTTTGGAACTTCAATTGCAGCACCTCCTGTTGCCGTGGCGGCAGCGTTGCGACAATTCGCGACAGGAATCCGGCCGCCTCCTGTTCCTCCATGCGCTCATACGGCATTGGCTGCTGGTCTTCCTGCGATTCGATTACTTTCTCATCGAGGTAGATTATTCGCCGTTCCTTCCGGCAAACATTGAGCGCGCCATTGCGGCAGACGGTAAATAGCCAGGTCGCAGGTTCGCCGTCTCGGGATAACGCGCCATTGCGCTGAAACTTGATAAATGTCTCCTGGACCACGTCTCTCGCCCTGTCTCTGTTGCCGGTTATGCGTATGGCATATTGAAGAAGTGGAATCTCGAATCGCTGCAGAACCGCCTCAAACTCTTGTCCCGGCTTTATTGTCTCGCTTCGCATCGACTTTGGCCGATAAGAAAACAACACATTGGTGAAACTTAAAGGCTAATACGACGCACCCATGAGGGTGTATGTAATCGGCACTTCTACGTTAAGCGCGCTTCCCGGCTTGAAGCGCCATCGCCGCAAGGCATCGAGCGTTGCATTATCCAGGATAATGTTTCCACAGCTCTGCGTCATACGAACACCTGTCACGTTGCCAACCGCAGGATCGACGGTTAGCAGCGCGATTCCTGATCCTTTTATCCGTTGGCGGCGGGCTTCGTACGGATACACCGGGCGCGGGGCATATATGAGCAGCGCTTTCACCGAACCAAACGCCGCCCTCGTTCCTCTCAAAACAGATGTGACCGGTGTTTTCTTGTGCGGGCGGACCGGCGTTGGCGTGCGATTCTCCTCTGGAAATGTTTCCTCATCAGGAGAAAGCTGCTCTGGAGGCTGAGGCGGCGCCGATTCCTCAGGTGGTACCTGTTCCGGCGCAGAGTCGAATACCTCCACATCAACTCCGGGCGGTCTGAAATCCGTTACGACAACATTGTCGGACTTGCTTCTTGCAAAGACGACTGCCCCCAGGTGAATGGCAGCTGCGCATGCGAGGGCCATCCAGAAAAGCCAACGCTGGCGGGGCCGATAGAGTAGTGCAGTGTTCATGTTTTATCTCCACCAAGAAGAACACGGTTCCTGGCAAAAACTTAGTGGCTCAATTGCGCCATTGCCGGATTCGAACGCTTGATACTAGACACTGGGCGCAGACTTGGATTATCCAGTATTGAGGATCAAGCATCCGGTGGCCGTCGTCGTTCCATGAATCTCAAAAAATATCTCCGGACCCACCAAAAAGAAATCGATCGTGCACTGGATCGCTATTTGCCAAAGGCCAGTACGAAACCCGCCACGCTGCACAAGGCGATGCGTTATAGCCTTTTTGCCGGAGGCAAACGATTGCGCCCAATTCTTTGCCTTGCCGCGGCTGAAGCTTGTCGCGGTAATGTCGATGCCGCGCTCCCTCTAGCTTGTGCCGTGGAATGCATCCACACCTATTCGCTGGTGCACGATGATCTTCCCAGCATGGATAATGACGATTTCCGGCGCGGCCGTCCCACATGCCACAAGGTTTTCGGCGATGGCATCGCTGTGCTCGCCGGAGACGCGCTTTTAACGATCGCGTTTGAAATCGTCTCCACTGCAAAGCCCGCCCCGCGCTACGACATTTCAATTTTGTTGCGGGAGGTTGCCGTTGCGGCCGGGAGCCAAAGGCTGATCGCTGGTCAAGTGGCCGATCTCGAAGCGGAAGGCAAGAGAGTTAAGCGCGATCAATTGCGATTTATTCACGAGAACAAGACCGCAGCCATGTTGAAAAGCTCGGTCCGGCTCGGCGCGATGAGCGCCAACGCGGACGCCAAGAAACTTTCCGCAATCACACAGTTTGGGGAGCGGCTTGGTCTCGCTTTCCAAGTCATCGACGATATCCTCGATGTAACCCAAACTTCAGAAATATTGGGCAAAAGCGCCGGCAAAGATCTCGCCGCAAAGAAGGCGACTTATCCTGCAGTGATTGGTCTGGAGAAATCACGCGCCGAAGCTGGGCGGCTTACGCGCCAGTCGCACGATGCTCTATCCGTGTTTCGTGGCCATGATGCTGAGCACCTTCACGCACTCGCGAATTATCTTCTCGAACGCGAGTATTAATTGGTAGGGACGGCTCGCCGAGCCGTCCGCAGCGCGCCAGCGATCGCGCGCCCTACTTTGCCAACGTTAGATTCGGATCGATCTCTTCAGTCACTTTAGATTGAAATCCAGCTTGCCGTCGCAACAGCGCGGCAAAGGCGATCATGGCCGCGTTATCCGTGCACAACCAAGGCTCTGCATTTTTGAATTCAAATCCTATGCGCGCGCATGCTTCGCCCAACTGCCGTTGCAATTCCTGATTGCAACCGACGCCACCGCTGACTGTCACAAGACCGACCCCATATTTCTGCGCGGCAGCAATCGTCTTGCGCACCAGCACGTCGATAATTGCCTGTTGGAAGGATGCACAGAGATCAGCGAGCAGTTTGTCGTGCTGAGCGGATGCGAAGGACCTCTCAGGGGGTGACGGATCGCTCTTCGGCTCCTCGTAATCCGAGCTTCGAGTGTGAGATCGTTCGCCGTCTGCGCGGCTCGGGATGACACCAATTTTCGGCAATAAATAGCGCACGGCCGTTTTCAACCCGCTAAAACTGAAGTTCTCCGAGTCGAGCATGCTGCGCGGCAAATCAAAATGGCTCGGATCACCGTCGCGGGCACATCTTTCAATCTCGGGGCCGCCAGGATAACCGAGCCCCAGCAACTTGCCGACCTTATCGAACGCTTCGCCCGCAGCATCATCGACCGTTTGGCCAATTAATTGATAATCTCTGATGCCACGCACTCGAACCAACATCGTGTGTCCGCCGCTGACGATCAGCGAAACGTTCGGGCGGATTTCGCTGCTCCCATCTGCGCCTCCAAAAAAAGGCGAGAGTAAATGTCCTTCGAGATGATTGATGGCGACATAAGGTTTGCCAAAGCCGATTGCCAGTCCTTTGGCAATGGATGCGCCGATCATGAGTGAGCTCGCCAGACCCGGTCCGCTTGTCGCGGCAAATGCATCGATTTCTGACAGACCAACGTTCGCTGACCTCGCAGCGCGATCGAGCAGCCGCGGTGCGTAGATAAGATGATTCCGCGACGCGATCTCGGGCACGACTCCACCATATTTTTCATGCGCGGCGATTTGCGATGCGACTTCGCTGGCCAACAAATCTGATCCTGAGCCGCCGTTACGTCCACGCAAGATCGCGACGCCGGTTTCGTCGCATGACGTTTCCAATGCTAATACTGTCATGTCGAACGAAGTGCGCGGGTCATCCTGAGCGGAGCGAAGGACCTCACAAAGGCGGCTGGATCACACTAGGTAGATTGCGTAACGCTCGCGTTTGTGGGAGGTCCCTCGCCGTCTGCGCGGTTCGGGATGACGAAGCTGTTTATTTCTTTACCGCTTGCGCTTTTGGCGCGTTCTCTTGCGCATAAATCATGACACCCTTGAGTGCATCGATTGCGCGCAACATCTGTGGATCCTTGGTCTTGATGATGGTTGTAGCGTCCTCAGGTTTCATATCTCCCGCATTACGCAGTGCAAAGAGAGAACGCTCCTGCTCGGCAGTCATGCCAACACGAATATTCGGCGTCACGCCATTACCCTGAATGACCTGTTTGCTCGGTGTATAGTATTTTGCTGTGGTGAAACGCACCGCGGAGCCGTCCGGCAATTGCATGACATTCTGCACAGAACCTTTTCCGAAGGTTGTTTCGCCGACAAGCACGGCTCGATGCAAATCCTTCAGCGCTCCAGCAACGATCTCGGCCCCGCTTGCACTGCCTTCGTTGATCAACACCACCATTGGAAAATTCGGACGCTCCTTTTTCACGCCAGAAGTTGAATAGTCATGCTGTTGCGAAGCGACCCGGCCCTGGGTTGAGACCACTTTTGTATTAGGCGGCAGGAACTGCGCGCATACATCGACCGCGCTATTCAGCAGACCGCCCGGATTGTTCCGCAGATCCAGAACGAGCGCCTGCATCCCTTGCTTTTGCAATTCATCGATCGCTTTCGATAATTCGTCGGCGGTCGGCTCGTTGAACTGCACCAACCGGATATAACCGATCTTGAATGGGCCGGTAAGCTCCGGGTCGAGCAATCTCGCTCCCTTGACACTTTGAATTTTTATCTCCGCACGTTGCAGCATGTACTCCTTGATTTCCTTAGTCGAAGGCCGCAGCAGCGTAAGAGTTATTTTTGCCCCAGCAGGCCCGCGCAAAACATTGATGGCATCCTGAAGGTCCATCCTTTCTGTCGAGATGCCGTTTATTCGCAAGATCTGGTCGCCAGAGAGGATTCCCGCCTTGGCAGCAGGCGTATCCTCCATCGCGGTAATCACCGTAGGCAGGCCGTTCTTCATCGAAACCTCAATCCCGAGACCATTGAAACGACTGCGCGTGTCGTCCTGCATATCGCGGAAATCGTCCGGATCCATGAACTGGCTATGTGGATCCAGCGAGGAAAGCATCCCCTTCATTGCCGCGTTGATGAGGTCGTGGTAGCTCGTCTTGTTCTCATCCACGTAATCCTGCCGAATCAACTCGAGCGCTTTTGCAAAAATTGAAATTTGCACGTAGCCGTTATCCTCTTCACTCTTTACCGGCTCCGCCTCCTGTGCGACGACAGGAAAAGCGCCGAGGAAGAGACAGGCCAACAACGGCAAGATCATGAAGCGCCTCATACTTCGACCCAAATTTGAAGAACAGGCTCATCATCGCTCACTGAAAAATTTTGGCAACACCCAACGCAAATCGTTGTCTTAACTTTGCGCCGCCAATGAAACCAGTCCTTAGCCTTAAGGCTTTCGTGTTCATCCTTTTCCTGGTCGCACTCGGTCCCTTCCCGGAACGCCTTCGAAGTTTCGCTGCGGAAGCGGAAGACGGCGAGTATGAGGCCGTCGCCGAGGAATACATTAAGGGCTATCTGGGCGCTCACCCCTTGGAGGGGACCGCTCTCGGGCTTCATGAATATGATGGTAAAATCACCGATTATAGCCGCCTCGCGCTCGACGCCGAACTCTCCCGGCTACGGCGTTTCGACGATCGGCTGAGCAAGTTCGACCCGAGCAAACTCAGTCCCCGCCAATCCATCGATCTGCGCATCCTGCAGGCGGCCGTGAAGAAAGACCTCTTTGAAATGCAGGACATGGCAGTGTTCGAGCAAAATCCCATGATTTATGCGCGTGCTGCCGACGTGAATGTTTATATCAAGAGGAATTTCGCGCCGCTCGAGGATCGCGTTCGCAGCTTGGTCGCGATTGAATCTCAGATCCCAAATATCCTCATCGCCGCGAGGACAAATCTCAATGACGTCGTTCCCAAACCCTATGTAGAGCTGGCCATTCAGATCGCAAAAGGTTCCGCGGATTTCCTGAAGAAGGATCTTGTTGCCGCCGTCGGCAACCTCAAGGACGAACAGCTTCGCCTCGCTTTTCATGAGGCCAATCGGAAAGCTGCAAATGCGCTCAACGATTACGCAGCGTGGCTGGAGCGCGAGAAGCTTCCGAAAGCCTCGCTCGATTTCGCCTTGGGCGAAGAAAAATTCAGGCGTTTCCTGGCGCAGACAGAACTCGTCGATCTTCCGCCGCAAAAAATACTCGAGATTGGAATGGCACAATTAAAGGTGGAACAGGAAGCGTTCGCCGAGGCGGCAAAAAAAATCGATCCGAACAAGTCGCCGATCGAAGTTTTCAAGCAAATCCAAAGCGAACATCCCACACCGCAAAATCTCATTCCAGATGTGGCCAAAGATCTGGACAAAATTCGTAAATATGTGTTGAGCCGTCATTTGGTCAGCATCCCATCTGATGTTCGAGCGAAGGTGAAGGAGACGCCGCAATATCTCCGAGCGACCTCTTTTGCCTCAATGGACACGCCTGGTCCGTTCGAGAAACGCGCCAACGATGCGTATTACTACGTCACACCTACCGAGAACGACTGGCCCGAGAAACAAAAAGAGGAATGGCTCACTGCCTTCAATTATTACACCTCCGATGTCGTCTCGATTCACGAAGCTTACCCTGGTCATTATGTGCAGTTCCTGCACCTGAACGCATCGCCGGCGAGCAAGGTTGAAAAAATCTTCGGTAGCTACGCGTTCGTCGAAGGATGGGCGCATTACTGCGAAAAGATGATGCTCGACGAAAGCTACGGCAACGCCACCAGCTCTACTCCCAGCGAAGACGACGTGAAACGCGCGGCCAAATATCGCATGGCTCAGGCCGACGAAGCGCTGCTTCGTCTATGCCGGTTGTGTGTATCGATCAAGATGCACACGCAGAAGATGTCGCTCGACGAGGCAATTAAGTTCTTTCAGGAGAACTGTTATTACGAGGAAAAACCGGCGCGTCAGGAAGCAATGCGCGGCACCTTCGATCCTGGTTACCTCAATTATACCCTGGGCAAATTGGAGATTTTGAAATTGCGCGACGATTACAAAGCACAGCAGGGCGACGATTTCTCACTGCAAAAATTCCATAACGAGCTGCTCAATCACGGTATGCCGCCTATCCGTCTCCTTCGCGAAATCATGCTCAAAGATCAGAGCAAATGGGACCAAGTGCTCTGAGTAAAAGTTAAAAAGGTTAAAGGTCACAAAGTTAAAGCGCTACGGAATAGGCTTCGTTGTACCTTTTTTTAACGTTTTAACTCTTTTAACCTTTTACCAGGGTATCTCTTTTCGATCGCGCAAGAATTTTCCAGTCAGCTTCTGGGGCGCATCGGCAGCAAGCCACACAATCGTGTCCGCGCCTTCCTCTACCGAGCGGGTCGCGCCTTGCCCGCCCATGTCCGTGCGGACCCATCCGGGGCAAACTGAATTCACGGCAAATTTCGGTAACGCAGTGGCGAGCTGCGACGTCACGCCGTTGAGCGCAGTTTTCGAAATGCAGTAAGCCGGGGACCAACCATCCGCGCCGCCGGTCAACTGCCCGCCGCCGCTGGAGACATTGATTACGCGCGGCGCTTTGCTTTTTCTGAGCAAGGGCACGAACGCACGCGTCACGCGGAGTGCCCCAAGCGTATTTGTTTCAAGTGTCTTTCGTAATAGCTCGTCGCTGATTTCCAGAATTGCATTGTCTCCATCGACAATGATCCCTGCATTGTTCACCAGCACCTCCAAATGATCAGCGGATTTTGCAAACTCACGTGCCGCGGCGGTGACGCTCGCATCATCTGCAACATCGATCTCCAGAAAGGTCGCTTTCCCGCCTTTCTTCGCGATTTCATCCGCCGCTTTGTGACCCGCGTCCCGGCTTCGCGCGCCGATGAAGACGTGAAATCCCTTTCCTGCGAGCTGACGCGCGACCTCATAGCCAATTCCCTTATTCGCTCCGGTGATCAATACCGTCTTCATGCGCAGCGATTCGATACCATCTAATCAGCCCGGCTGTCGTCATTCTCGCCTGGCAAC
This sequence comes from Verrucomicrobiota bacterium, assembly GCA_046731655.1. Taxonomy (GTDB): domain Bacteria; phylum Verrucomicrobiota; class Verrucomicrobiia; order Chthoniobacterales; family UBA10450; genus Udaeobacter. The sequence goes on from JBKPLM010000271.1 coordinate 14,016, forward strand.
AGGTTCCTCAGCATCGGCTGCGGATTCGATGGCAATTCCTCCACATCCCGTAGCTTCCTCGTGATCGCGCGCGAGCGAACGTCGACATCTTCTATTTTTCGCGAGGCCTGATCGATTTTCTCTTTCACTGCCGACAATGCGTCACCGAATTTTCCGAACTCAGTTTTCACCGTCGCCAGCAGATTCCAGACTTCACT
>JBKPLM010000272.1:0-2877 GCA_046731655.1 Verrucomicrobiota bacterium
CTTCTGAGAACCGGCGATTCCTATTCGCTGAAGGATTAAATTCAGCGAACGGGACACAGTCAATGGCGATTTTGTCACTGAGGCTGAGTTGAAGGAAGGTGACACAATCCGATTTGGTTCCGTCATAGCGGTTTTTGCAAGAGGCGATCGCAAACCGTGGTCAACCCGCGGGATTAGATGGACGCATATTTCGAACTGGGGTCACAGCCGAATGCATTCGTAATTGCGTCAGGATCGCCGTACCCCAGCCGCCAATAGATCAAAAGGCGCGTCGACCTTGCGAGGCTGTACTTCCTTAAACGTGTTGTGAGCCGGGACGGCGATTTCAAAAAAAACCTTGTGGATGAGGTGCCGTTCGGGTATGCACTCCAATAAGGCAGCCAAGCGACGTTGGCAGACTGATATTGATCGACGCAGTTTGGTCGGGAAATTTTGAGCGGGGCGAGATTGTCTCGCCGGTAGGAAGCATTACCAGTAAAGTTGTCGGGAACTAAATCTGGTAACGCCCGATGCGCGTCATCGTCGCCCGCTCAAATTTCTTTATACCATCAAAGTGTAAAAACACAACGCACTGCCCCAAGAGCATACTCCTCAGTTGGATTCGTGTTACATTGCTGCTGCGGCTGGATGCTTTCATTGGTCACTTCGTTCTACGGAAACAGCGGAGCGAAGTTCCGAAAACAGCTAAACGGCGGCCAATAAAAATGCATCCGTCGGTTTGCCGAATTGTAGGAAACCTTTACAACCGTCAGAAATATTTCCCGATTCGACACCGAACGGCTTCAAAGTAGGTCATTCTGTTAAGTTGTAGCCCAGCAAATAGATATTTAGTAACCATTAGTGAAAAATATTAGTGAAAAATTTCGCGGTTGGGGCATGGCGGCTTTTTGTTTTGCTCGTGTTAACGCTCACCACTCGTTGAACTCAGCCGTGTGTTCGTGTGTTTCGATCACGTTGCCTGCCTGATCGTAAATGCGAACCACAGCGTCATGTGAGCGGCTGAAAAACTTGGCGTGGTCGATTGCGTCTGTGGTCGCTTTTGGCCCGCGATACCACATCGGACTATAGGGAAGCGCATCACCGACTAGATCGACACCATGTTTGTCAGCTCGTGGCCGAATTTCGTACACGTCTGTGCGAATCGTCGATCTCTTAGGGCGCCGTATTATTTGCCATTTGGCTTTCAAAAACGAGTCTAGCGACGCGTAGTAGTGCAAAAACGTTTTCGTTTGTTGGGAAGGAGGCTGGTGCTTCCATTCCAACTTGTTCTACGGAAAACGGCGGAGCGAAGTTCCGGAAAAAAGAATGGCACCACATCGGAGATGAGATCAAAGTCGCGTTTGTCTTTTCGCGGACGTACTTCGTGTTTGTATTGTGAGCTAGTCATGTCGCCCAGAAACTTATGGCTAGGCAGTCGAGCTGTTAGCGGAACCTCGCGAACAAGTTCCCTACGATCATGTTGCCGAAAGCTGCGAGTGAGCGAACACACCATAGAAGCAATCGAGGCAAGGGAATCGTGTTCGTGAGTTCAAATCTCACCCCCTCCGCTCCTGCTTCGCTGTCGATGATTGGTGAGAAGTGACTAGTGATCAGTGAATGATCTGATCATGCGATCGGATTCGTGCTCGTGCTCCTAATCCTGGTTATGCTCGATTGCGGGTTGCGGATCGGGGATTGTTTGGAGAACAAAATGCGTGACGAGCAAGGCGCAAAGAGTTCCCAGGACCGCCGCGCAAACGACGTCGGAGAGATAATGCGCGCCGAGGTACATTCGGGAGACCCCGATCAGAATCGGGATTGGGAGACAGGCGAAGCCGACGCGGCGGCGCGCGAAAATTAGAACACCGAAAAAAGCGGTTGAAGCTCCAACATGGCCGGAGGGGAACGCGTGATATTTCGAACTGAAACGCGAAAGGTGCAAAGCCTCCTCTATCTTCACCGATGGCCTCGCACGGGCGGTTGCGATCTTGACGCCGTATCCGACCACGCCAGCGAGTGAGAGGGCAATTAGCATCGACAAAAAAATTCCCATCCATTTTTTGCTCTGGCGCCACCAGGCGATTCCGAAAAGGAGCAATCCAAGGACAAGATGTGAGGGCCAATCACCATACAAACTGACGTTGCGCATGAGATTGTGCATCATGGGGTTCTGATGTTGCGCGATGAAGGCACGTACCGTGTTGTCGAAATGGAATGCTGTTGCGATGGCTATCGCCGCAATGACGATGCCGATCAGCCAGTAAAAAACAGCGGCGCGCTTCACAATTAAGTTCCCGTCAGTTTTAGCGGGCGCTATTTTGAGCGCGCTCTTGAAATCCGCAATAAGCAATTCGGTCTTTCTGTTTTTCGGCTGCGTCCTTTTCCATCTGGCCGGCACGTGGAGCTTGCCATTGATCGATCGTGACGAGCCGCGTTTCGCGGAGGCATCGCGAGAAATGATTCAGCGCGCAGACTATGTCGTTCCTTACTTCAACAATCAGCTACGACTGGATAAACCTCCCCTCGCCTATTGGGCGCAGGTAGCAAGTTATCGAATCTTTGGTGAGAGCGATTTCAGCGCGCGTTTTCCATCTGCGATCGTGGCCGCACTGATCGCTCTCGTGATTTTTGTCTGGGGCCGTCGCAATGATAGCGCGCGAGTTGGCTGGTGGGCCGCAATTATTTTCACGCTTTCGCTACAGACCTTTGTTCATGCAAAAGCCGCGGTCGCTGACATGTGGCTCGTGCTGTTTATGACGTTGGCGCATTGGGCGGGATATGAGCTGTTGGTCGGTTCAACCTGGGCAGAGGCGCGCCCGGCGGTCGCGCCCTACCATCAAACGCGCTGGTGGCTCACGTTTTACCTCTCGCTTGCGTTTGGTTTTCTGGCGAAAGGAC
>JBKPLM010000273.1:0-9088 GCA_046731655.1 Verrucomicrobiota bacterium
CGCCCAGATCGATAAGCGCGGAATTGAAACGCGCTGCATTGCGCCTTGGAACAAGTAGCGCGGCGTTCTCCCAGAGCTTTTCACGACCGATTCCAGAATTAATCGGGACGCGTATGTCAAACAAGCGGGCCAGCACGCGGGAGGTGTTTGCTTCGACAATTGGGAGCGGCTGATTGAAAGCAAAGGTCGCGACTGCGTTCGCAGTATAGCGGCCAACACCTGGCAATTCCCGAATGGCGGCGATATCGCGAGGCAAAATCCCGCGGTGCCGGACCCGCACAATCCTGGCGGCGGCACGAAGATTCCGAGCGCGATTGTAATAGCCGAGTCCTTGCCAGGCGTGAAGTACATCGTTTTGCGAAGCGCGCGCGACTGAAGCGAAATCAGGAAATCGGCGGAGCCATTTATTATAATAAGGAACTACTGTGGCGACCTGGGTTTGCTGTAACATGAACTCAGAGACGAGAATTGCGTAGGGATCGCAGGTCTTGCGCCAGGGTAGATCGCGGCCGTTCTTGCGATACCAGCGTAGAAGAGATCTACGAAAAGCGCGGATTCTTCCAGGTGAACTCACACTTCGCACGACGGGCTTCTAACTTGTGACCTCGAGCGGTGTCGAGACATCTCTAAATATTCCAGAGATTTTGATTCGCCCACTCCCCGGCCGCTCAGCCTCTGGCCTTCCCGTCCGTGTCGCGGCTTCCCCAACCACTCCATTCTCGACTTCGCTCGGAATGACAAAACGGTTGAGCGTTGGACGTTGAGCGTTGAGCGTTGAGCGTTGAATTCTTACACCCAAGCGCTCACGCAGGAACAGGTCGCAAAGCTGCGGGGTTTGCTCGAAGACCTCGGCTTCGAGTTCGCGCCGAAGGAATGGACGATTTTCTTCGGGCAGAAGAACAAATTGAGCGTGGCGGTTTACGAGAAAGGACCCAAGGTGCTCGTGCAGGGGAAAGGCGTGGAGGAATTTGTACAGTTTGAACTGGAGCCGAAGATTCTCGGTGAAGCGAAGCTGGGTTACGAGGAAGTGCATTCGCCGGAGATGTTCGAACCACACTTTGGTGTGGATGAAAGCGGCAAGGGGGATTTTTTCGGTCCGCTGGTAATCGCTGGAGTGTTCGTCGACCGGGGAATCACGCGCAAACTTCTTGACGCCGGCGTGGTGGACAGCAAACGGATCGGTTCGGACGCGCGGATTCGCGTTTTGGCGGACACGATTCGGAAGACCTCTCTAGGTCTCGTGGAAACTGTTTTGATTGGTCCGCCGAAGTATAACGAACTTTACGAGAAATTTGGCAATCTAAACAAACTGCTTGGGTGGGGACATGCCCGGGTGATTGAGAATTTGCTGGCGAAAAAGCCGGATTGCCCAAGGGCGCTATCGGATCAATTTGCGGACGAGCGCGTGGTGGAGCAATCGTTGTTGCGGCACGGGCAAAAGATCAACATCGAGCAGCGGCAAAGAGCGGAATCAGATATCGCGGTGGCGGCCGCATCGATCCTCGCACGAGAGGGGTTTATTAATTGGCTGGAGCGCAAAGGGAAGGAGATCGGCTTGCGGTTGGAGCGCGGTGTATCTGCTGGCGTGAAAGAAAGCGCCAAAAAACTCATCGAAACGAATGGGCCAGACGCATTGCGCGCGGTGGCTAAAGTGCACGTCCGTACCGCGCACGAGACGGCCCCCGACTATTATCCAGCTCCGACTCCGCGTGAGAATTGGAAAGGCCCACGCCTGCCTCGCCGGGGCCCCGGCGAAGGTAGGTGAATGGTTGACGCGTTAAAATGTCAGATCGCAGCCGTATATCGTATTGAAGCGAGCGGAGCGTGCATCCAAGACCGTTTCGCTTTCTGGTCGGAGACGTTACCCGGGTTTAAAAAATCGTGTTTTTGCGCTTCATTGCCACCACAAGAGCAACGCGGAACGAATACTACATAGATATGGCAAAGTTAACCAAGCGCGACATCGTCGTCGCTATTAGTAACCAAACCGGAATGGTCCAGCATCAAGTCTTCGATGTTGTCCAGCGGACGCTTGACAAGATTACCGATAGTCTCGCTAACAATATCCCGGTTGAACTGCGCAATTTTGGCGTCTTTCAGCCGCGCCTGACAAAGCCGCGCGTCGGGCGTAACCCAAATCAGCCAGGCAGCAGTTTTGTCATTCCACCACGCGCGACGGTGAAATTCAAAGCGGGCAAGATCATGCGTCAGCGCGTTGAGAAACTTTCGCGGGAGTTAAAAGAAGCGGCAGAGCGCAGCACTAAGACGGAAACGACCACACCGAACGGCGGATAGGGAACGCCTGTCGGCTTCAGGTCCGGAGACGTGCTACGAGAGCAGATTCTGAATTGTCTTTTCCAAGCGCTCAAAATTAATCGGCTTGGTGAGATGCTCGGAGAACCCTGCCGCGCGAGCTTGGTTTACGTCTTGTTCCGTGCCAAAGCCGCTAAGTGCGATTCCAGGTAAGTTTTTGTTGAGACGCACTTCACGCATTAATTCGTAACCGCTGCGGTCCGGCAATCCGATGTCGCTGATAAGCAGGTCGAACTCCTGTGTACGCACTTTCTCCACGGCCTGGTCAGCGGAATGGGCTACCGTAATTTCGTAACCACGGCGCTCCAGCATCCTCTTCATGCCGATGCAAGTGTCATGATGATCGTCCACCAGCAGGACGCGTCGATGTTTTGCGACAGTCAATTCTCGTTCCGGACTCACCGGTTGATCTTGTCTCTCGCCGTCGGCGCCAGCCGGCATGACCACAGTGTTTAGCTCCAGCGAAAAAGTGGCGCCCTGATCCTTCCCGGCACTCTTGACACGGATCTTTCCCTCATGCGCGTCGACCAGCGCCTTCGAAATCGCCAGGCCGAGTCCAAGCCCTCCAAACCGCCGGGTGATCTCAGTCTGTCCCTGTTCGAATGCATTAAAGATTTTATCGATCTTTTCCGGCTCGATGCCGATGCCCGTGTCGACAACCCGAACCTCAATTTTGTCCGGCGCGGGGTTAAGCGTTTCTATAGTGATTCGACCTTTTTCCGGCGTAAATTTCACACTGTTCTTAATCAAGTTCCAAAAGACCTGTTGCAGTCGAGCCGGGTCGCCTTCCACGTGAGTTTGCGTAGCGCGAAGATGAAATTCCGCTTCGAGATTCTTGACGGCGATTTCCTCCCGGCATATTTCGTAGGCGCGCTGCAGGAGTTGATGCACGCAAATAGTTTCAAAGCTTAATTGCAACTTCCCCTTGGCGATTCGAGTCACGTCGAGCAAATCGTCAATGAGCCGTGCTTCCAATTCGACGTTGCGACGGACGACCTCGAGCGCTTCTCTGACCGGCCGAGAATCTGGCAACTCGGCTTCCAGCTCACCCACCATCGCAATTACCGGCGATAGTGGACTTCGCAGCTCATGTGACAGCAACGCCAGGAACTGGTCCTTTGCGGCATTCGCGCCAATCAATTCCTGCCGCAGCGTGACATCCCGTGTCTTGTCTTCGACCAAATAGAGCACGCCTTGAATGGTTTCCTGTGGCCCTTGCAAGCGGAGTAAATTGATATTCAAAAAATGCGTCATGCCCGTCCTATCTCTTAACGGGTGCTCAATCAGCTGAAACGGCGTTCCAAAGGTAAGCACTCTTTCGATCGCCGCAGCCGGAGCAATCTTCACGTCGTCATAGGTAGTTTCCGTGATGTCGCGACGGGCAGGCGCGTCGCCAAAACGTTCCGCCAGCTGGGCAAAGGCATGGTTGGCGTGAAGGAAACGGCGAGAAGCGGGATCGATGAAAGCGATCCCACTGGGCATGTTCGCAAGCATTTTCTCGTTGAAGATCACTTCACGCTCCAGTCGCCGCTTGGATTCCAGCTGCCGTTGGTAATACGCGCTGCCGAGCCACGCAAAGACCGCGGTGAGGACAATCAACCAGACAGCCAATACAGTCATTCGTCCCAAAAGATCATGAACGGGTTTGTAAGCGAGGGTCCGCGGCTGCTCCACTACGGCCACCCAACCGCTGGATTCGATCGGGCTGAAAGAGTACAGATTACCCTGCCGCTCGAAATGTCCGCTCTTGCTCTGGCTGATCTCTTTGATTAGTCCTTCGTTTGCTTTCGGCGCGGATGGTACGGGATTCGGCTTGAAATCGCTGGCAAAAAGCGCGACTCCGTTTTGGTCGAGGACCTCAAAAACAAGCCGATCTGAAAACTCAATCGTGGACAGGCGCCGGCCGATTCTTTCTACCAAGACCGAGACTCCGACATATCCGAGGATGGTCCGGTCCGGAGCGCGCACTGCGCCGACGATATCAGTGACGAGGCGGTTATCCGACAGCCTGGGATGAATTGCCGAGACAAAGGCTGCGTCCGCTGCCCCTGTTTGCTCGCGCCAGTATTCGGAGCCAAAATCCTTGCCGATCATCTCTGAGGCTGTAGGAATCGACGCGATAAGGTCACCATTTGCGGCGGTGATGAACATTCCATCGATCTGCGGATGGGAATAAAACGCCGAGTTAAGCCATTGTTGAGCAAGCTGCGGATCTGGCGCGCTCAGATTTTTCACCATTTCCGGCAGCGTTTGATAATATTCAATGACGCTGCTGCTGCGGTTTAGATCGTGGGCCACCAGGTGCCCCACCAATTGAATTAGAGTCTGCCGGTCGCGCAGGATTCTGAATTCCAGGGTGTCGCGCAGAATCGTGTAAGAAACAATGAGCGTTAGGATCGACGGAATCCATCCTGCCAGAAGGATAGGAAAGATGATGTTGAAACGTTCGAAACGGTCGCGCCTTCGTTTCGTCATTGTGTTTCCCAACTGATGATTGCCGGTCGTGAAAATTGGCCCATCACGGTTACTCTGCTCGCCGCTTCAGGCAAGGATGAATGTCTTGAGCAAGAGCTCCGCCGGAATGATCGGGTCAGTCCCAATACACGCGAAAAAATCGCGCGGCCTCGGACAATCAAACAGATTGCCAGACCGTTCGCCCTCTCAATTACGAAAATCGAAGGGAGATTGTTGTGTACCAACAGAATGCGGCGACGGTTTCCAGAGGCAAGAATACGATTTTTGAATTGACGCACATAGTGAAAGCGGCATCATGTCGGGCTTACCCCGAAAAACTTTCGGGGCTGTAAAACTCCCATGCAAGGAAGCCTCGGACACATTATCTGGTCGATTTGTTATTTAGGTGTGCTCATCGGGCTGTCCGCTTATGGCGTCCATCGCTACTTCATAATCTATCTGTACCTGAAAAACCGAAGGCGGGCACCGGTCCCGGCGCGTCATTTTGAAAAACTGCCAAAGGTGACCGTTCAGCTGCCGATCTTTAACGAAGTGTACGTGGCCGAGCGTTTGATTCGTTCCGTGAGCGAACTGGATTATCCGCGGGAGCTTCTCCAAATCCAAGTCTTGGACGATTCAACCGATGAAACGCGGGAGATCACCGCCTCGTGCGCGGAGGAATTGCAACAGCGCGGCTTTAATGTTCAGCGCATTCACCGGGTTGATCGCACCGGTTTCAAAGCCGGCGCATTGGCGATAGGGCTCGAGGCTGCGGAAGGAGAATTCGTTTGTATCCTGGACGCCGATTTTGTTCCACAAAAGGATTTGCTCAAGCGAACAATCGATTATTTCACTGACCCGAAAGTGGGAATGATCCAGACCCGCTGGGGACATTTGAATCGAGGTTATTCGTTGCTCACTCGCATGCAGGCGATTTTTTTGGATGGGCATCTTTTGCTTGAGCAAACTGCGCGCAGCCGCAGCGGCAGGTTTTTCAACTTCAATGGAACGGCAGGTCTCTGGCGCCGGTCCTGTATCGAGCAAAGCGGAGGCTGGCAATATGACACGCTGTGCGAGGATCTCGACCTAAGCTATCGCGCCCAGCTCGCCGGCTGGAAATTTATATATCTTTCAGACGTTGTGACTCCGGCCGAGTTACCGGTGGATATGAACGGCTTCAAGTCTCAGCAGCATCGCTGGACAAAAGGCTCCGTTCAGACTTGTAAAAAATTGCTGCCCACGATTTGGCGCAGCCGCCTTCCGTTCCCGATCAAGCTCGAAGCCACCGCGCATTTGATGTCGAACTTTGCCTACTTGCTGCTTGCTTGTTTGTGTGTGCTTCTGCACCCGTCGTCCGGAGGCCCCGAGGGCGGGTGGCTGCGTACGCTGCTTATTGATATTCCGATCTTTCTGGCAGCATCGGCTTCGGTGGCGGTTTTTTATGTTTGTGCCCAACGCGAGCTGCACCCAAGGACATGGATGAAAGGGATTCTCTTTCTGCCATGCCTGCTTGCATTGGGAATTGGCCTTTCGCTCAACAATGCTCGAGCAGTCCTGGAAGCACTTATCAACCACAAATCCGACTTTACGCGTACACCTAAATATGGCATTGAACGGCGGTCACAGCCGTGGCGCAGCTGCAAATACCGGCCGCTCCAATCAACCCTTCCGCTGGCGGAACTGGCATTCGCGGTCTATTTCACGTACTTCGTGATATTCGCGATCGCGCATGGCCAGTTTCTTTCAGTACCGTTCCTGCTGATGTTCCAAGGTGGTTTCCTCTACGTCTGCCTTTCTTCGTTGAGCAGTCGCTGGTCAAAAATTAATTTTGGCAAATCAGGCGCGGGCGATGCAATTCCCGCGTGACAAATTCAAATTGTCGAGTAAGAAGTTGCGCATGCTTCGGCCCCTGACAGCAATTTTTAGTTTCATTTCAATTTCATCTGCGTTCGCTGTCACCCCGATCGATACATCGAGCCAGCTTATTATCAGCGTGCGTGATCAGAAGCTCATGCTCGTACAAAACGGCGGGAAAGTGGCGACGTACCCGGTGTCCACATCCATGTTTGGTCTTGGCGATGCCTGGGGACGAATGACAACTCCGCTGGGCTACCTCGCCGTGGAAAAGAAGATTGGCGACAACGCGCCGACCGGCGCCGTCTTCCACAATCGCCGACTGACTGGAGAGGTTCTGCAGCCTAACACTCCCGGTCGCGACCCCATAACCACGCGCATCATTTGGTTGCGCGGGCTCGAAACACAAAATGCGCATGCCTTTCAGCGTTGTATTTACATTCATGGAACGCCGCAGGAGAAGACAATTGGCCGCCCGGCCAGCTACGGCTGTATTCGGATGAAGTCGAGCGACGTTGCCGCACTTTATGATCGCGTTCCCCCTGGGGCGCTGGTGCAGATTACCCCTGAGCACTTGCCGAAAGTGGTAAAGGCACCGCGATCGCAGCCAACTAATACTTTCGTAGCAGCAAGCCCAAAACCTCCGAGCCAGGACCAGACAATTTCCACTCCAGCTTCCGGCACTACGCTCTCGGTTGAAGAAATGAGAACGCGTGGGGCAATTGCTGCCCAGCGGCAAAAAGCGAAGCTCGAATTGAACAAACGCTTGTAGCGCTCCAACCCTTGGACGGCATGCGCCGCGTATGAGTTGGCGCGTGGCCTAGATCTGGAAATCTTCAGAGTTGACAATCGCGACGCGCTCGCGAGCGTGCACGTCCACAAGTTTTTTGATTTACAATGGCCAACACCAGATCAGCAGCCAAACGCGCTCGACAGACAGTGAAACGATCAATTCACAATCGCAGCGTCGTGACGCGTCTGCGAACGATGCAGAAGACGGTGCGCTCCGAGCAAACCCCGAACCCGGGGCAAATCCGCGCACTAATTTCAGCTATCGATAAAGCTGCCAAGCGCGGAATCATTCACGAAAATGCTGCGAATCGCCGCAAGGCGCGGCTCAATAAGGCGCTGACGGCGGCGAAGTAGTGTCGCTCCAAGCGAAGCCGAGAGATCCTGTGGCTTTACCTCTGGATCCCCGATCCGCTTCGTTCGCTCCGAATCGTGGCTGCTCCAAATGCCCGTTGCATATGTCGTCGTCCGGATAGAATCTGTGGAATGATTCCTGCGCTTCTTCTCATCATCGCCGCGGTACTATTTCGCATTGTCACCGGCTTCTTCGGAGACTCACATTCCATCGGGTGGCTGAACTTCGCGCCAATCGCCGCGATTGCACTCTGCGCGGCTGCTTACTTCCCGCGTAAGTACAAATTCACTGTCCCGATGATCGCACTGCTCATTTCGGATATCTTGTTGAACGCCCACTATGGCTTTTCACTCCTTAGTCCGTTCGTGCTCTCGCACTACATTGGTTTCGCGATTGTCGGCTGCCTCGGATTACTCCTGCAACGTCGCGCTTCGTGGAAAACGCTCCTGCCAGCATCCGCAGCCGCGTCGCTCATCTTCTACGTCATTACAAATTCCGTTTCGTGGATTTACGACCCCGGTTACGCGAAGAACTTTGCCGGACTTATTCAGTCGCTGACGGTTGGGTTGCCTGAATACAGCGCGACCCCGAGCTGGATGTTCTTCCGCAATTCACTGATCAGTGATTTGGTTTTCACTTTTCTGTTTGTTGTTTGCATGAACATAGGGCGAACTAGGGAGAGATCGCGGGAGCGCGCCGCGCGTCTGCGTACTGTTCCTGCGGGATAATTGCCAATGCAGCCGGTGGAGCAGCGCGACGAAGTCGAGATGCTCTCGCTGATGCTGTTGATTCGGCGGTTCGAGGAGCGCGCCAGCCAGCAGTATCAAGCGCAGAAGATCGGCGGCTTTTGTCATCTTTACATTGGGCAGGAAGCAGTCGTTACCGGCGCTATCGCTGCCGTGCGGAACGATGATTATGTCATCACTGCTTACCGCGATCATGCTCACGCGCTTGCTCGTGGCACAAGCGCGGACGCCTGTATGGCGGAACTTTTTGGAAAAGAAACCGGCTGCTCGCGCGGCTTGGGCGGTTCGATGCATTTCTTCGACCGCAAAAATCACATGTACGGCGGTCACGCCATTGTCGCCGCTCACGTTCCACTGGGGGTTGGAATGGCTTTTGCCATCAAATACCGGGGCGAAGATCGTGTGACGCTCTGCTTCTTCGGTGATGGAGCGATCAATCAAGGCGCCTTCCACGAAGCGTTGAATCTGGCCGCTCTTTATAAATTGCCGATCGTTTTCATTTGTGAAAACAACCTCTTCGCCATGGGCACTTCCGTGAAGCGATCGACGTCGCTCAGGCAAATCGTTGACCGCGCGG
>JBKPLM010000274.1:0-8956 GCA_046731655.1 Verrucomicrobiota bacterium
CGCTTGTAGCCGCCGCTGGTGTCGGCGAAGGATTTCCGCCGCGCGTCGTCGAGGCGACAAGCAGCGATGAATACAGGACGACAAGTGACGCGCGCTTCATTATTTTCTGCTGGGAGTCAGTGGAGGATGAAATCAGCCGGATAAACGACGCCGTTTTTGATGACCATGTCGATATCGGAAGCGTGCGCGATGTCGTCCAGCGGATTCGAATTGAGAACCACAAGGTCAGCAAAATAGCCATTTTCGATCTGGCCGATATGCGCGCCAATGTCGCCACCGAACAATTTCGCCGCATTCGCGGTGGCGCATTTAAGGATCTGCATTGGCGTTAGTCCGGCTTCTTTCATCAACTGAAATTCCCGAAACAGCGCCGGGCCATGGATCGTGCCGATGTTTCCTGCGTCGGTCCCGGCCGCGATGATGACGCCGGCATCTTCCAGTCTCTTCAAATTCGGCAGCGCGACATCGTAAGTTTTCTTGATTCGACCCGATGTTTCATCCGGTTTTGCAAGCGCGTCCTTGATTCTTTGCGGCAATTTGTCCTGCGGAATTTTGGTGACATCGAGCGACGCTATCACTTCCGGATTACCCCATTTTTGTTCCTCGGGAGTGAGATTCAACTGGTGTGAAAACGTGCAGCCGTAGCGTTCAAAGACGACAAGTGTCGGACACAAAATCGTGTGTCGATCATTCAGCAGTTTTACGAACGCGTCATCGACTGGCTTATCGGTCACGCTGTGCACGAGCACGTCGGCGCCCTCTTCGACCGCCGCGCGTGCCGTCTCCAATTCCGTGGCGTGCACTGCGACACGAATCTTGTACGCGTGACTCTCTTCAATCGTCGCGCGCACGATCGGCCGGAATCCCTCGAGCGGATATCCTTTATCGACGATGTACCAAATCTTGACCAGATCGGGTTTCTGCTCGGCGAGTTTTCTGACGAACTCTCGTGCTTGATCGGGAGTTTCAATTTTGACGATCGGCGGATCGCCAAGATCAAGCTTTTCGCGCGAGACGCTCGAGATTAACGGACCGGCCACTGCCACGCGTGGCGCTTTCGCTGTGGCGTTCGCAGTCTTACGAACCTCGAAGTTCCAAAATGGTCCGCCAACATCGACCACGCTTGTGATTCCACTTCGCAGGTAACGGGCGAACACATCGTTTACATGACTCTTTACCCAGGCGACCTCGTCTTTATAGGGACGCATGCTGTTAAGATCTGCGCCGTCCGGTCGCGTGAACAGATCGCCGGATTGGAAGAAGTGAACGTGCGTGTCGATGTAACCCGGCAAGATGAACTTGCCAGCGCAATCGATCTGCTTCCCGAGCGACGCCGCATCCTGCTTGCCCATCGTGACCCGTTCGATCTTGTCGCCGTCGATGACCACCGTCGCATTCGGCAGGATCTTGCCGTCGGCGGGATTGATCACCGTACCGCCAACGAGGGAGATTTTTTCGGCGCGGGCAGTGAGCGCGACAAGCAAGAGACAAATGCAAACAAATGCGCGCGTCTTCATTCCTTTGATTCAGGCACCGCCTTCTCGGCGGCTTGAAAGCCGATCTTCGAATGGGTGCCATCGCAAAACGGTTTCTCAGTCGATGCGCCGCATCGGCAAAGCGCCATTCGTTTTTCGACCGGAAATCTGTTTCCGTCCGCGTCGATCAACTCCACTTCTCCGGTCACGATGTAGGGACCGTTTTTGATTGTCTCGATTGTTACTTGAGCCATGGCGCATTTTAAGTGTGCTCTGATTGTCATGTCGAGCGAAGTCGAGACATCTCTGGATGTTTCCGATTTCAGAGTTAGTTAGAGATTGAACTCGTTCGGCTCTCGACTATCTCGCCGCTCCGTCGCGGCATGTCCGTCCATGTCGCTCGTCCCATTCGCTCTATTCCTGACTTCGGTCGGAATGACAAAAGCGCGTGACCGCCTATTGCGGGGAGCGCATGCTAGCAGCATGCTGGTCGCCGCATTTCTGCGGCGACGAACTTTGTTAAACTCGAAGCTCCACCCGAGTTGCTGAACAGTTGCCAAGTCCGCGGTCGCAGAATGCGACCGCCCACACGCCACAGGCGTGCGCTCCCCGGAAGGCTGCTTGCGCCGCTTGCCATTCAACGGAAGCTTGGCCGCTTATGAGAAGTTTTCCAGCCGCGCTCCTTTTGATTGCCACTTCGGTACTCGCGCAAACGCAATCGGAAAAGCATCCATTCACGTTCGAAGACATGATGAAACTCAAACGAGTGGGCGCGCCGGTGCCGTCGCCGGAAGGGAAATGGGTCGTGTTCGATTGCGAAGATGTCGATCTCGCGGCGAACACGAAGACTTCGCATCTGTGGATCGTGCCGGCGAGTGGCGGGGAATCGCGGCGGTTGAATCCGACGCCCAATCACGAGGAGCGCCCGCGGTTTTCACCCGATGGCAAACGACTCATCTGGACTTCGAAAGCGACTGACCCAACGCAAATCTGGATGTGCGATTTCAGCCCCGAAACGGGGGAGCTGGCAGGAAAACCGCATCAAGTCACATCGATTTCGACCGGTGCGGACGGCGCGATTTGGTCGCCGGATGGCAAGAACATTGTCTTCGTATCGGCGGTACATCCCGATTGCAAAGATGATGCGTGCAACAAACAGCGCGACGAAGAGCTGAAGAAGAGCAAGGTGAAAGCGAAAATTTTCACGCGATTGTTCTATCGGCATTGGAACGCGTTCACGGAATTCAAGCGTAGCCATTTATTTGTTGTGAGTGCCGAGGCAAATGCGAATGGAGGGCGGAGCTCTGCGACGCCGGGTGCGGGCTCGCAGGAGCTCGCCCCTCCAATTCAGGAACCACGCGATCTGACGCCGGGCGATCACGACGTGCCGCCGTTCTCGTTAGGCGGACAGGACATGTATACGATCTCGCCGGATGGTCAGGAGGTCGCGTACACGAGCAACATCGATGAAGTCGAAGCGACCAGCACGAATAATGAAATTTTCGTGGTGCCGATCAGTGGCGGCACGCCGAAGAAAATTTCAACTAGTCCGGGCAGCGATACGACACCGCTCTATTCGCCGGACGGAAGCGGTCTCGCCTGGCGCTCGCAAGCGCGCGCCGGCTTCGAAGCCGATAAATGGCGGCTGCTCGTGCAAGATCGACAATCGGGGAAGACGCGCGATCTGACCAAGAAATTTGATCGTTCAGTTGGTAGCTTTACGTGGTTTGGTGACTCTGCGCTGTTGTTCGCCGCTGAAGATCGCGGCGCATCGCCCATTTTCGTCGCACTTCCGGCTCGGCCAGATGGTCCTGAGATCATCCCGTTGAAAGAGTCCGGCTCGGCGGAGATTCACGCGGATGACCTGGTGTGGTCGAAGAACACCTTGTTCTTCACGCGAATGTCCGCTGCCGCACCTAATGAAATCTGGAAACACAACAATCTGCCCGCCGATGAAAGCCCGATTGCGGAGCAGCAACATCCCGGCTTTGAACCGGTCACTCACATGAACGATGCGCTATTGTCGCAGATCGACATGCAGCCGTTGGAGCCCTTCACGTTCAAAGGCGCGAATAACGATGACGTGCAGGGATTTCTGATCAAGCCGCCGGGGTTCGATCCGAACAAAAAGTACCCGCTAAAATTTTTGATTCATGGCGGGCCGCAAGGGGCGTGGGGAAATTCGTGGACGTATCGTTGGAACGCCGAATTGTTCGCCGCGACCGGAAACTACGTGGTGGTGATGATCAATTTCCACGGCTCGACCGGTTACGGGCAGAAGTTTACCGACTCGATCAGCGGCGATTGGGGCGGCAAACCGTATGTGGATCTGATGAAGGGGCTCGATTATGTGGAGAAAACTTATCCGTTTATCGACAAGAATCGCGAGGCCGCGCTCGGCGCGAGCTATGGCGGTTACATGGCGAACTGGTTGTTAGGTCACACCAACCGTTTCAAATGCATCGTGACGCACGACGGCATGTTCAACGCGCAATCCGCCTACGGCATGACGGAGGAGCTGTGGTTCCCCGAATGGGAATTCGGCGGTCCGCCATGGAAAAAACGGGATGTTTACCGGAAATGGTCGCCGCACGAATACGCGCAGAATTTCAAAACGCCGACGCTCGTTGTGCACGGTCAGAACGATTATCGGCTCGATGTTTCGCAAGCATTCGATCTGTTCACGACACTGCAAGTGCTGAAGGTGCCGTCGAAGATGTTGTATTTCCCGGACGAAGGCCATTGGGTGCTCAAGCCGCAGAACAGCCAGCTCTGGTACAAGACCGTGAACGACTGGGTGGATCAGTGGTGCGGAAGATAGGCCTCTGGCCTGTGACGGCAGACAAGCGTCCCGCTTGTCGATCTTCAATTAACAGGCTGGGAAGCCTGTCTGCCATGTCAGGCAAAATGCCTGACTTCCAAAGCCGGCCCGCTTGACTTTTTGCGCGGCTTGCGCATTAAGAACGCCATCGAAAAGCTTATGGTTCGTTCCCTTTTTTATATTTTGCAGGCAGTTGTCGCGGCTGGCTTGGTTTTGCTTGTGACGGGATGCGGTGAGGATCCGCGGTATTCCGCCAGGACGCCGTATTTGGGCGGCGTTTATGGTGAAGGGCCGGTCGGTGCACCGCGTGACACCGTTTCCTATTGGGATGGAGACAGCGTTAACGGAAGTCCTTCTGTGAAGATCAGCCTTGGCGAACAGCGCGCTTATTTTTACAAGGGCGGCGTGCTGGTTGGCGTTTCGCAATTGTCAACGGGTCGCGAAGGACTTAACACGCCTTTGGGTCATTACAAAATCATTCAAAAGGACAAAGATCACGTCTCAAGCTTATTCGGGGATTATGTCGATTCGGCGGGTAACGTCGTCGTGCCCAATGTTGATGTGACAAAAGATCCGAAACCGCCAGGAGCGCACTTCAGAGGCACGCCCATGCCGTACTTTATGCGCATTGTATCGGGGACGGGTATGCACGCGGGTTATTTACCTGGCTATCCGGCGTCGCACGGTTGTATCCGGATGCCCGAATTCATGGCCGAAGATTTCTTTAGATCGGTCTCAGTCGGGACGCCCGTGACGATCACCAATTAAGTCCCGATCCACTCCAGCACGGTTTCCCGCCGCAGAATTGAGTGCATCCAAAGCGGCAGAGCACTGCCGCACTCCAAAACGTCACCGTCCTTTTCGTGCATGGATTCCACGCTAGCGCTTTGGAGTGCGGCGCTGATGCGTCGCTTTTCAAACTGACTACGGCGCAGAATAGCCAGTATCTAGGCTTGCAGAAAATTCTCGGTCGCGTCATTCTCATTATTCCACTGCCAGGAATATGATCGTCATCACCCAACCAACCGCCACCGAAGAACAGATCCAGCGAATTATCACGCGTGTACGCGAGTTTGGGTTGGAAGCGCAAGTCAGCCGCGGTGCGTCGCGCGTGATCATTGGGGTAATCGGGCCCGAAGCTCTCCTTCGCGAAAAGTCGATTGCCGCGATGGCAGGGGTGGAAGCCATCATCCCCGTATTGAAGCCTTACAAACTTGCTGCGCGCGATTCTCGGGGCGCCTCGTCTGTTGTAATAGGCGACGTCCGGTTGGGTGACCATGAAGACGTCGTTCTCATTTGCGGCCCGTGCTCGGTAGAAAGCAGGGAACAGATTCAGTCGATCGCGACAATTGTAAAAGAATCCGGCGCGAAAATTCTGCGAGGCGGCGCGTTTAAACCGCGTACTTCACCATACAGCTTTCAAGGACTACGCGAGGAGGGACTTCGTTTCCTTGCGGAAGCCCGCGCCAAAACTGGCTTGCCTGTAGTCACCGAAGTCATGGACCCCCGCGATCTCCCGATGATCGAAAAGTACGCTGACTGCCTTCAAGTCGGCACTCGCAACATGCACAACTTTTCGCTCTTGAAGGAAGTGGGTCGCAGCAGACTTCCCGTGCTGCTCAAGCGTGGCTTCAGCGCCACAATTTATGACTTGATGATGAGTGCGGAGTACATCCTGAACGAGGGGAACCCGAACGTGATTCTCTGCGAGCGCGGCATTCGTACGTTCGAGACTGCGGCCCGTTACACGCTCGATTTGAGTGCTGTTCCAATTTTAAAGTCCAAAACGCATTTGCCAATCATAGTCGATCCAGCGCACGCTCTCGGTCTGCGCGAATTTGTTCCGCAGATGTGTCTGGCCGCGGTCGCCGCCGGCGCGGACGCGCTCATGATCGAAGTGCACAATTCTCCTGAAATGGCCAAGAGCGATGGCAACCAGGCGCTCACCCCGGAGATTTTTGCGGAGCTCGTTCCGCGTCTTCGCGCCGTTGCCGCAGCTATCGGCCGCGCGTTGTAGCCGCTTCGCTCTGCGAAGCGCCACCTGAGGTATCTACCGTCCGCGCCGCGCGTCTCAGAGCGACGCGACTACAACTCTGCCGGAATTCAGCGTAAATTCTGCCGTGGAAAAATCCATCGGCATAGAGCTTCTGGAACGTGTCGCGGCGAGCGAACCCATCGGGCGCAAACTTCATGCGGTACAAGATGCTCAGTGGCCGGTGCTTTTCTCGCACGTTATCCAGCCAGCTCAGCCATTTCTGGCCGCCATAACCGCGCACACGTGGCATCGGCTTCCAGCCGATGATCGGCACGCTGCCGACTCCACGATTTGGATCCTCTGTTCCAGCGTTCATTCTCAAGAGTCGCTGTACGAAAGCCTGCTCAACTGGCAGCCGGATGCACTGTTCCTTCCAGAAGCCGAGTTTGCAGCGGCCGAAAACGTTCTGCCGGATCCGGAAATCGCAGCCGAACGGCTGGCAGTCCTAATGCAAATCGGGCGCGAACCCGGTCCGCATATTGTGGTCGCGACGCGCGCCAGTCTCGATCAAGCTGCGCCGGCACGCGGCACGCTCCACTCAGCGGTCACGCAGCTTCGACGCGGAGCGACCGCGCAGATGGAACGGCTTCTTGAACAACTGGTGGCCAACGGTTATGACCGTGTCGCTCAAGTCACCACTCGGGGACAATTCGCCGTTCGCGGCGGCATTATCGATCTTTATTCCTGGCAAGCGTCGCTACCTTTCCGGTTCGAATTTTTCGGCGATCAAATCGAATCGCTGCGCGAGTTCGACATCGATACTCAGACCTCAGTGCGCGATCTGAGGTCAGTCGATATTTTACTCGACCAGGAAGCGCTGGATCAAAGCGGTCACATTCGCGACTACGTCGCTCCGAATCATCTCAAGATCGACGTCGAACCAGAAGAAATTTCGGACGCGCAGATCCAAATTAGTGAAGGCTGGATTGAGACTGGTCCGGAGGATTTCAGCGGTGCATTCCAGGATTGCGAGATCGGTGAATTTGCGGTGGGCGATCTGGTGCTCGCCGAGGCGAAACGGGCGCAGTTTGTCGAGCGTTTACAGGAATGGCGCGCCGATAATGCGAAGATCGTCATTTATTTTCAAACAGAAGGCGAGATTGAGCGTTTTCGCGAGATCATGGCCGGCGCCATCGAGGGCGTTGATTTTGTCGAAGGAACCCTTGCTCGCGGATTTTGTCTGCCCGCAGTCAATCTCGTCGTCCTCTCGGCGGCGGAATTATTTGGGCGATTTGCGGCCCATCCGCGCAGACGTTTGCGTCGTGCGGAGCGCAATCGCGCACAAATTGATTTCAGTGAGCTAAACGAGGGCGACCTCGTGGTGCACCTCGAGCACGGCATCGGGCGATTCCTCGGATTGGTGAAAATTGGTAGGGCGCCGGGCGCGCCAACGTCTGAGGTCACGGACGGCCCGGCGGTCCGTCGCTACCAGGAAGAGCAGCAGGAAGTTCTTGCGCTCGAGTTCGCAGATGAAGCGAAACTCTATGTTCCACTCGAGCAGGCGTACTTGGTTTCCCGCTACGTTGGCGCAGGAAAAAAATCTCCGCCGCTAAGCTCTCTCGGCGACGGGCGATGGGCCCGCGCCAAAATAAAAGCGGCGGCTTCCATTTTTGATTACGCCGGGAAAATGCTCGCGGTCCAGGCAGAGCGGGAAACGCATTCGGGCTACGGATTCGCCCCGGACACAAAATGGCAGGCGGAATTTGAACACTCATTCCCGTTTCGCGAAACGCCGGACCAAATGAAGGCAATCATCAATACGAAGATCGACATGGAACGTCGTCGACCGATGGACCGATTGATCTGCGGCGACGTCGGCTTCGGCAAAACCGAAGTTGCGGTGCGCGCCGCGTTCAAAGCCGTTATGGACGGTAAACAAGTGGCAGTGCTGGCGCCGACCACCGTTCTGGCCCAGCAACATTTCGAGGTGTTCCGGCAACGCATGCTCGATTACCCGGTCCGTATCGAAATGCTCAGCCGTTTTCGTTCGCACTCCGAACAGAAAAAAGTATTGCGGCTGCTGCGCGAAGGCGGTGTTGATATTGTCATCGGCACTCATCGGCTCATCTCCGGCGACGTCGTATTTAAAGATCTCGGCCTGGTCGTGATCGATGAGGAGCAACGTTTCGGAGTACTGCACAAGGAGAAATTCAAAGAGCTTTTCAAGCTGGTCGATGTGCTGACGCTCTCGGCCACCCCGATTCCACGCACCCTTTATCTTTCGCTTGTGGGCGTAAAAGACATGTCCACGATCGAGACTCCGCCCCTCAACCGCCTGCCGGTGGAAACAGTGGTCTCGGCTTACGATGAGCGGCTCATCCGCGCTGCGATTGATCGCGAACTGGAACGGCAGGGTCAGGTATTCTTCCTGCACAATCGCGTAGCGACCATCGAGCGAGTGCGTGACCGGATTGTCGATCTTTGTCCGTCGGCCAGAGTTGAGATCGGGCATGGCCAGATGGACGCCGACGAACTGGAAGCCGTCATGGCGCGATTCATTGCCGGGAAAACCGACGTGCTCGTTTGCACTACGATTATCGAAAGCGGTCTCGATATTCCGAATGCAAACACCATCATCATCGATCGGGCAGATCAGTTTGGTCTCGCCGACTTGTATCAATTGCG
>JBKPLM010000275.1:0-3807 GCA_046731655.1 Verrucomicrobiota bacterium
ATCCTGTTCTGCTTCCAAATCGAAGATCAACGGCGGAAATCCGATGATGCGAAGTGCAGCCGCCCCAAAAATTCCGCCCTCAAGACAGGAGGCAGTGCGATCGTGCAGAACTTTTTTTGGCGATCGCGCCGTATAACTCAGGTTGTAGCGCAGGTCGTCGAGAAACTTCTGAACGCCAGCCGGCGTTTTCAGAGCGTGCAGCGTACGCAGCTCGGATGGTGTGAAACCGAAATCAGATGAATTACCAGATTTCAACTCCGATGTGTCGCGAGCGGGCATCCAACCTCCAAAGAATCAGCAAGATCCAATACTTAATTAAACGTGCGACCTCCATGTTGTCATGTTGAGCGAAGCGAAACATCTCTGACTTATCGCATTGAGAACTGGAAGAAATACCAGAGATCCTTCGCGTTGCTCAGGATGACAATTGTGTCTCTGGCGCTTGGAATTCGGAGCGTGGTTGAGCCCTTATTTTCGTTCGTCAGTTCGTTTGAAGGTTCCTTCGCCGCGCACATTAAGATTTTCCACGACGACTTGATTGGCCCTGCCATCGGGTCCGATCGTGAAGGTGACGCCGCTTCTGCCCACAGCATTTTCGCCCTCCGTTTCATAGGTGTATGTATCCCGGTCATAATGTCGCATGAGGAAAGCCTTGTTTTTGGGACCCTCCACGATAGCTAATCCACCATCCTTTTCGATGATGGAGATTTCGCCGAAGTAATCATCAGTGTAGCGGCCAACGTAAGCGCCATTCTTCAGCGGAGGCGCGGGCGATGCGGGCGGCTTGGAATAATCGAAACCGAGCACCGTGCCGACAGCGGCCGGATTCGAGAATGCTTGTTTAAAAATGGAAAACCAGTCCTGGCTCGGCTTTCCGTGCAAGGCTGTATCCAAAAACGTCGTCCCTAATGCTTCCGCTATCCCAACGGGGGATGCATTCGTAAGAAGGACGATGCCCAATTGCGCCGCTGGCACCAAACCCACATACGTCGCGGCGCCCAAGGCAAACGCGCCGGAATGACTCAAATGCAACCGACCTTGCTCATCATAGCTGACGTTCCACCCCAATCCATAAAAACTCGGTAGCCCCGTGAAAGGACTAAAGCCGGTCAGCATCTGCGGATGATGCGTCTCAGCCAACGCCTTTTCATCAACGATTTGTTTTCCCTCAAACTTGCCGTTTGCGAGCTGCAGGCGAACCCATTTCGCTACATCCTTGACCGAAGAGCTCACGCCTCCCGCCGGCGATTGCGCGTCCGGATTGCGTTTAAACTTTGGCACCCATTTGCCGTCGACGAGCACGTGCCCCAACGCCTTGTTCGACTGGGCGACGAAATCTGCGTAGCGGGAACTCGCCGAAGTCATGCCGAGCGGCTTGAACAATTTCTCGTGGGCTGCGGCTTCCCATTCCAACCCATACGCTTTGGCTGCTGCGATGCTTCCTTCGGTAATACCAAAATTCGTGTAGGCATAATGCGAGCGAAAACTGCTGTCAGGATGTTGGTACCGCAGACGATATAAAATTTCCCCCCGCGTAAAGCCCAGATCCTCGAGCAGGTCTCCGGCGTGCGCGGGCAAGCCGCTGCGATGCGCGTACATGTCGCGGATGGTAATTTCGCGCGTGACCCACGGATCAAACATCTCGAAGGTGGGATCGAGCGCGCTGAGCTTCGAGTCCCAGGTGATTTTTCCTTCGCCAACCAACTCGGCAACCAGCGTTGATCCAATCGATTTGGAAACCGATGCGAGCTGGAACACCGTGTCCGCATCAACGGGCACTTTTGTATTCGTATCACGCACGCCGAACCCTTTTGCGTACACCGTCTTGTCTTGAAACACGACCGCGATCGCCAACCCCGGCAGCGCATTTTCTTGAATCTGCCTTTGCGCCAGCTTCTCGATTTCTTGAATCGCATGAGTCACTTGCTCGGAAGTGACATGAGACTTTTCTGCGGGAGCCGCCGTAGATAATCCAAAGAGAGTCAGTAATCCGCTGCTCGTAAGGAAGATTCGATAGAGGATTCGCATAGAGCCGTTGAACTAATCAGATGTTCAGACAAAGGCGATGCGAAACCGCGTCGCATTTCAATAGCTTACGAAACACAAAAACGGCGTTTGCGTGAACTTCGCACGAAGTGCTTTCGGGAGTGCGCTGCGTCTTCGCGTCGCTTTTAATTGTCTCTATTTCTCTATAACCCAATCGGATGCCTCGCATCAAAGCCGCGCGGCGGGCGATAAATGGTTTGCCAGCGCGGCGCCCATTTGCCGGTATAGCGGTCGTATGGCGTTGTATCGAGTCGCAGACCAGCGATCACAGCAAATGTGTGACCCTCACGTGCGTAGACGGTGATCCATTTGCCAGGCCCGCGGTCACCGTACCTGCGAAACTCCGTTGAACTCATCGGCGAGCTGACCAAACCCGCTGCGCCTAGTACATAGGAGATCGTTCCCGAACAATCGTATCCGCGATCATCAAACGATTTGTGACCGCCACCGTAGCGATATCGCTTGTGGCGAAGTTGATTGGCTGCCCAAATCGCGCGTTTCACGGCGAGCGGGGCGTTCTTTGGCGCAGCTGCTTTGCCAAAACGAAGCCGCGCGGTGTTGCCGGATACAACAGGTCCGGAGCTTGGGAAAAGATCGCCTATTGCTGATGGAACGATCCACGCCAAAACAGTGATGCCGAGCAGGATTCGATGGCTAACCGGACAGATAAATTTCCTCCGAGATGGTGTCGTATGCCAGAAAATCTGTGGATGAAAAGAAAAAAATTAGCGGAGCCTCGTTTTGAGTGAGGCTGGAAAAATTCGCAGGACCTTTGCACAAGCTCGTGAGTAACGAGCGGCAACTGTGAAAATAGGCGACCGGCGGTTCGCCCTTTACGCCCTTGCGAATTCCGCCGGTCAACCAACCGAAAGTCTAACAGCTGTCCCGCGATGAAATCGGTCTAATCGGCTGGGTCAGCCTGCGTCTACGTACCCGTTTTTCTCCTCGTAGGCCCGAATTGCTCTGCGCGTCTGAGGCCCCAGAACTCCATCGATTGAGCCTCGATAATAGCCGGCACGGGCGAGTCGGCGCTGAAGCTCAGCCACTCTTGAGCGACTAGCAGAGCTGTATTGGCCGCCTTGGCCGTTACCGTACCCGTTACTGTATTCACCATACCCATAGCCGGGATATCCATAACCGTAGCCGTAATACGGGTAGCCATAGCCGTAATATCCGTAAGGATATCCCCAGCCCGACCATGGACCCCAGCCCCAGCCCCACCACCACGGAAAGCCGAAATCACCTATGAAGACAACATTAGTCCTGGGAGAACACCACCTGTTGCCATTCCACCAACTCCATTTGCCGTTCCAGTTCCTCCAGTTCCGTCCATTCCAGTTACCGCTCCAGTTTCGGCCATTCCAGTTGCGACCACTCCAATTACGCCCGCTCCATGCACCCATTCCGGGCCGTCCGGCGAAACTACGACCCCCGCCAAAATGGCCACCACCATGGCCACCACCGCCGCGCGGCGCAGCTGTGAGCGAGGGGGAAGCCAGTGTTACGGCAACAACACAACTCAAGGAAAGCACAAGTTTTGAATGATTCATGTGAGGTGGGATTTCTAATCATTAGACACCGCACGCGCCGGAAAGTCTCGGTTTTTTGAAATAAGACCGGAAGCTTCGCCCAATTCGCCCTCGCGAATTCCGCCGGTCAACCAACCGAAAAGTCTAGCAACTCGCCCGAAGTGAATCAGTGGAAGGGCTGGGTCAGCCTGCGTCTGCGTAACCGTGGTCCTGCTCGTAGGCTCGAATTGCC
>JBKPLM010000276.1:0-17636 GCA_046731655.1 Verrucomicrobiota bacterium
GCAGGCTGCCGGACTTTGGGAGTGCGTACGCGTCCTCGCGTAGCTTTTTTGGCGTTCACTGACACCTCATGCCCTGTTCGATACTTAGAAGTCGTCAGGCACGTTAATGCGATCGGTTTTGAATGAATATACGGACGTCACAAAGCTGGCGCGCGCATTGGTTTCAAACCATGGCGCGGAACACCACGGATACTGATTGGCTATCAGCACGAATCCGTGTTTGATCGCGTTCTGGTGCACGTAATTCAATCGTGCAAGCCACGATCTCTCAAACGTCAGGCGAGTATCCCAGAATTCATACATAACTCGCCGACTGGGGGTGTTATCCATGCGCCGCATCGCCAGCTCGCGGTGCAAATGCCGCACGAAATCACGATGCCCCGTCACGGCGCTTTCGAAGCTGATCACCAGGTGATAGTGGTTAGGAAAGAAAGCCCACGCCTGCAGAATCAGTACGTAGTTTCTCGCTAGCTCAAAAATCGTGTTCTGTACCAGGTCGAGTTTTGCATCCGAAGTGAACATCGGTTTCCGATGCAGCGTTGCGGCAGTGATGATGTAAATGCCACGAGGCGTGAAATAGTGTGGCGGCGCGTGCGGCCAAACCTCGCGCATCCGAATTTTCTATCACGGGTGCTGTGTTTTGTGCAAGCTTTTGGCAAGTGGTGCCTAATGAAAGCGATGCGGGGACGCATCGCACTCCCAAAGCGCTGCGCGCGAAATGTGGTTGAGGCGCGGGCGCGCCCATAACGCAGGAACTGGCGAGTTCTCCGCATCACTAGTCACTAATCACTTCTCACTCGCGCCTGCTACGGAGGAGTCGGGCGCGGATGCGGGGTCGGGCGCGGGCGCGGTGTGCGCTGGGGCGGAGGCGGAGTCACACTTGGTGTCGGCGTGGTGGTTGCAGTTGCGGTTGCAGTAGGTGTAGCTGTCGCGGTCGCTGTGGGCGTGGGGGAACCGCCGCCTTGCACCGCTGCAAGAATATTCACCCGGCCCCAGCCAAAGACGTTGTTCGGTGGACCCGCATCGCCGCACAGGGTAGAACTGATATGCACAGCCGAGTTGTTCAACGCGTCGCGACTGTCGGTAAGCTGGTGGCGCAGACTCGGCATGGCGTTCCACAACAACGCAATGGCACCAGCAATGTGCGGAGTGGCCATGGATGTGCCGTTGAAATTTGCATAGGAACTATCGCTGGCATTGGTGGACGAGCGCGTGTTGGTACCTGGCGCAGTGATGTCAGGCTTAATCCGACCGCTTCCGTCGGCCGTGACAGGGCCGCGGCTGCTGAAGTTGGCGATGGTGTCGGTGCCAGTGTTCAACGCTCCTGCTGTGTAAGTCGCCTCGTAAATTCCGGGCGGATTCTGCACGGTGGAACAACCCGGCCCTGAGTTCTGTGCGGCGGATACCATCATAATTCCAGCAGCAGCTTGCGATTCGACAGCAGCTTGCAAGGTGTTAGCCGAACAACCTTCCGAAGGCGGACACTCCCAGGAGTTGTTGGTGATGTCCGGTGCCTTGGTCGGATCGGGATCGCCGCCGCCGATCCGGGTAGGCGCCAGAAACCATTGCATGCACTCGATGTAACGAGCCGGGGTGCCATCGCCCTGGTTCATGTTTCGGCAACCGATCCATTTTGCGCCGGGCGCCATTCCAATCTGGTTACCGGCGCCGTCGTCGCCGACCATGGTGCCGGTGGTGTGGGAGCCGTGAGCAACATCATCGCAAGGCTGAGGCGAATCATTCCCGCAAGGATTCCCAATACTGTCATGGATGGAGTCGTGCCAGTTGTAATCGTGATCGGCGTTTACTCCGTCCCAGCCGCGGTAGTGCGGTTTCAGTGCGTTATGCGTCCAGCGGACACCTGTATCTGCGCTCGCCACAACAATATCCTGTCCGTTAAATCCGAGCGCCCACACATCAGGCGCATGCGTGTAAGCGACTCCCGGCTCAATGGTCGCCGGCCGTCCGCCTGAGGTGGATTGCGAAGGCGCCTCGTCAACAGCCTCCGGCTGGGGAAGGTGGTTTTGGATGTGCGGATTGCCTTCTACGCGCGCCACGTCCGGCCGGGCCGCCAGCGCCTCGGCGATCTGTCGAGTGCTTTTTACCAGGATGACGTTAACAATGTAGAAAGACTGATGCTCGATATTGCGTTCGCGCAGCCATTGCAGGATCGGTCCCTGAGTGGTCCGGGCCTTTTCCTGCAGAGTTTGATAAACGAAGCTGCCCTTCTCCACCTTGGTCGGCAAATTTGTGGCCGGGCTCAGGTCGGCCTGGTCCCCGAGCACGACAAAAAATTCAGCCTGCTGTCCGTAGGCGGTGTGCTGGATCACCCATGGCGCGATCTTGTTTGCGATGTTGACTGTGTTGCCGCCAACGCGTTGGCCGACAGCGTCGGAAGAAGCGACAGCAGCAACTAGCGCTCCGATAGCTGCAACAAGGAACAATGAACAAAAAGTACGCCGCCACGGCGACCCGGTGAATGTGCGATGAGCAATCTTAATCATAGAATTGAGGGTAGGTTTAGCTGGCATTCCTGGAATGAATGCCCGGAGCGACCCTTTTAATCAAAAGCGCCGCGGCATGTCAACATTTTAGGGGAAGTTTTATTTTGTTTTGCTGAAGGCGAATGGGGTCCGCTCTCGATTTGCGTTGCTTTCGCTGGAAGAAGAGATTCCTGAAAGGAAATGGCGCACGACCCTAATAAAAATGGACGGCGGAGCTCTGCGGCGCCTAACAAGAGTTCGATCACGTCGCCCGGAACTAAAACCTCGCACCGCTCATCCCTCCACAAAGCGCATAGAAACAGGCCTGCGCATTTTCCAACCGCCGCAGTTGGATTTAAGTCGATAATGATTTTCCTCACGTCTGCACACGCCAACGAAAACGCCTCCTGGCTAGCGATGAAACAGCGCGACTAATCATCGGGTCATGGCAGGCAGGCGATTTTTGGCGTGTCGGCCGCTATGTGATTATGCCGGATCACATGCATTTATTCTGCGCACCAAATACGTTTCTACCGCAACCTTTAAAGAAGTGGATCGCGCACTGGAGAAATCACGTCACGCGGGCATGGCCATATCGCGCTCAGGTTCCGATTTGGCAACGTGACTTTTTTTGGGATCGCCAGTTGCGTCGATCCGAATCCTACGCAGAGAAGTGGCAGTACGTCGTGAATAATCCGGTTCGCCATGGCTATGTTCACCGCGCAGAGGACGGGCCTGACCAGGGCGAACTCAATGTGCTCGAGTGGCACGACCGGTAAGGGCTTGCAGAGCTCGCCCCTCCATTTTTTAACCGCGCGCAATCCCTCCCCCTAAAAACAAGGAACTCGCGAGTTGCCTCGCGAGTTCCCGTTTAACTGCTTTTTAACTTTTTAACTCTTTTAACCTATTTCCTTAAGGCGTCGGCCGTGGGAATGGGGTGGGCCGCGGCCTTGGTGTCGGCGGAGGCCGAGTCGCGGTGGGTGTGGGCGTAACAGTCGTTGTAGGCGTTGGCGTCACAGTCACCGTAGCTGTTGGCGCCACGGTCACTGTAGGCGTCGGGGTCACAGTCACTGTAGGCGTTGGCGTCACAGTCACTGTTGGGGTTGGTGTTACTCCACCGCATATGTTGTTCAAGGTCACAGTGTAACCAGGACACCCCGCGTCGGGAGTCACTTCGCTTACCACGATCACAATCGTCTGCCCGGGATCGACGTTAACTTGGAACGCTACCTCCGGGTCCGGACTAGAACCTGAATCTCCGATCCAGTTCGTGCAGATGTTGTTTGGATCAAAGCTGCCCAGATAAGCCGCCGTAAAGATGAAGTTCGTACCAGTGCAAGCGGTATTGGTATCCACCGTCACGCATTGAGTCGACCCGGTCGTGTTGGTAAAACTGTATTCATCGTAATGGCGCGGAGTTGGATCACCGAACACGGCACATGACGTACTCGCTGGACAGGTTTGCGGAATACCGCTTCGGAAGAGTCGATCAGTTTGCGTAGGATCGCTAAGATCGATGCTTCCCGTAACCTCGCATCCGCCGCCGGGCGTCGCTGTGGGCGTAGGAGTAGGCGTAGGTGTGCCGCATCCGCCGCCGGCGTTGTTGCGATGCCATACCTCGTTGAAGAACTGGAAGGTAGCTCCATTTATGCCGCCTACGCTCCAGATCTCGCCGTTTCCGTAGAACCCGGCCTGGTTAGCCTGGCGGTTGGGCAATGGCATGTCTGGTGGTGAAGCCGTCCAGGTTCCACCGGGCCAAGCTCCCAGATCGAGTTCATCTACCAGGTTACTCGAGTTGAAGAAATTACCGTCATTTGGCAGGTCTCCCGCCAGCGCGTACAACTTGTTCGTTCCCGCGTCATAGGCAAGGCCGAAGTCTGCCCGTTGCGGGGTGAATGCTGGCCCTGTCTCCCACACCCCAGGCGCTGAACTCATGTCCAAACGCCAGGTGGTTGCATTGTTAACGACGGTTGGCTCGAAGCCGCCCACTACGTACAGGAATTGACCTATTTGGTGGTATCCTGCCAGCAGGAAGACGCTTGGCGCTGCCGTACCGGCCGACCATGTATTGCTGGCTATGTCGTACACGTCCACCTGGGCCGAGAAGCCGCCGGTGCCGCCCGCGACGAACACCTTGCCATTGAAGGCACCTGATGCGGAACCGTAGTGATCCGTAACAAACGGATCGGAAGCCAACGTCGTCCAGCTGTCGCTGGCGATGTCATAGGCTGCAAAACCGTTGCTGTTGAGTCCGTCCGTGCAATAGATGATGCCTGCACTTTCATCGAGAGCGCAGGTAGGCGCTTCACCAGAAAATGGCGAAGGTGCGCGCGGCTCCCAGTTTCCAGTGGAGAGATCCATGCGGTTGACGGCGTTCGTGGTGGCGCCGTTATCCACACCGCCGATGACGTAGAAGTGGGTTGCAGTCTGGGCAAAGCCATAACGCACGATCGTTGTCGGGTAATTGGTACCCGCTGTCCACGGCCCGGGACCGCCTCCTGGTGTGCATGTAGGCGTTGGTGTAGGTGTCCCGCCTCCTCCCGCACAGGTGTAAGTGCGCGAACCTGGTGCTGGTGGAGCAGCATCGCAGAAGTCCTCGGTAAAGGCCCCCGCGGCTCCTTGTACGCCCGAGACATAGAGTTGGTCGCTGCCGGGCTGGACAGTGCCGAAGACAAAGTCGAACCGATGGTTCGGATCGCTCTCATACAGGCGTGCTTCAAAATTCGCCGTCTGATTGTGATCGGCGAAATAGACTCCGCGCCATTCGATATTAAATATCCGGTTGGGCGCGCTGCCCGACACTGAGGTGAAAACTCCACAACCAGAGGCAAACGTTGCGCAACCCTCACCCACAACGCCGAGGTTATAGTCCGACCAGAGAGGGAACACGGTGAAATCAAACGGGCAAATATTGTCCGGCGCTGGTAAACAAGCGCTTGCAAAGCCGCCCGGCTCATTGATGCAGACGAAGTCAAGACGCCCATTGGAGCTAACGTTCACGCCGTTGTAGGTCTGATCGTACAGCTGGAAGGAGAACGGCAGAGCTACAAACGTATCGCCGTCGTCGGTGTGGAGACCTATGTCGGTGTCACCTGGCACGATCGCATCGGCTCCCGTGCTGAAGGTGTAGTTGGTGCAGCCACCACCGCCGCCGCCTGTCGTCCCATTGATTCTGTATACCTGGTCAGGCCCACCCGCAGTCGGAATACAGGTCAGCTTTGCTGTCCAAGTGGGGCAGATGGCAAAGCCGCCGCCCGGGTTTTGCCAGGCCGCGGGACCGTTGGACTGAACAGTGCGATCAGACCAACCCCATTCGCCTTGCGTGGCGAAATCCATATTGGCTTGGATTTCGATCCAATATGTCCCCTCGCTGAGGACCGCAGCAGGGGTTAGGTTTACCGTAAAGGTGGTGCTATTAACGGTGACTGGCTGGTTTAGAGCGCTGTAAACTTGCGTGCCAGGAAGACCGCCGCTGTCAGTATAGATGAACACATTCCAATCGAAAGCCGGTCCAACGCCATTGAAGTAAGTCCCATCAGCGTCGATCGATTCCACGTTCCAAGTCTCACCACCGGGCACGACAAAATCGTCAGCAAGATCGGCGCTAAAGTCTGGGAAATCGTCGAATGTCGCCGACAAGGTGGCGATCCCCGAATTATTATCGTACTGATCATAGAGGACTACCTGCGGAGCTTTCGGCTGCGGCAGAATACGCATCAAATGTGCACCCGTTGGACCGCTATTACTTAGCGGAACTTGCGAAGTCCGAGGCAGGACTGGAGCAGGCCGAACGTCAAAGGGCATAGCCGCAGGCTTGCTTTTGGCGCCAGCGAGGGAGGCAGGCGCGCCGGATAGCGTTCTGTTGCCTGCTAGCTTCGTGTTCGGGGCCGTTTGTGCCCTGGCTGCGCTTCGCGCTTTCTGCAACGCTTTAGCACCGTGGGCAGATTTAATTGTGTTTCGCTGCGCCAGCGCGAACGGAATCACGCAAACAGCGAGCAGTAGAGTTACGTAAAAGGCGCTCCGAATAAGGTGCGCCTTAATGGTGGGGTTGATCTGTTTTTTCATAGAGGAGGTTTTATCTGGAGCGCTGGTTGTAGTGAAAAGCACCCTAAGGTGTCAAGACATTTTTCTTAACAATTTTTCAAAGAATTGCTTTAACCACGGATTTGAAACTCGCTCGGCTCCCGCCTCGCTCGCCGCTACCTTCGCGGCTTTACCTTCTGTGTCGCTGCTCCCAGCAGCTCCGCTGAAACTCGCTCGGCTCCCGCCTCGCTCGCCGCTACCTTCGCGGCTTTACCTTCTATGTTACTGCTTCCACCAGCTCCAGTCACCGATGATACAAATTAAAGCGAGTTTCGCACGAAGGCGCTTTTGGAGTGCGGCGGCGCTCCGCCGCTTTTAAGTACGGTTTATCACTGCCTACCGGCACGAAGTCGTCACTAACGTGAACATGTCGGTCCTAAACCTGTAGATCGATCGTACCATCGC
This sequence comes from Verrucomicrobiota bacterium, assembly GCA_046731655.1. Lineage (GTDB taxonomy): Bacteria > Verrucomicrobiota > Verrucomicrobiia > Chthoniobacterales > UBA10450 > Udaeobacter. Next base: position 6,972 of record JBKPLM010000276.1, read on the forward strand.
CGGCGAAGCCACGCATTCAAAGCATCTCGCCGAACATCAGTGATATTGGTTTGCCGCCGGCACGAGCCCATGCCTTACCGCGTTTTGATGCACGTAGTTCGGGCGCTTCGTCTGTTTCGTGTATTTCGTGCGTCCATCAGCAGAAGGAAACGAAAGCAACGAAGTGATTTCGCGAAGCTTTGGGAAATGCTTCCCGATTGAAAGCGATGCGAGGACGCATCGCACTCCTGGAGCGCTGCGCGCGAAAAGCCGAAACGCGTTGTCCCTCGGCGGTGCTCGTCGCTCGGGCCTTGCCAGCGACCCCACACCGCTCTAGCGCGGCGCGGCTGGTATTTTAACAGACTCCTTGATCCTGGGGGTTGGGGTGTCGCTCCACAATCTCGGCTGAACGTGGATTTTGTAGTGAACCCGGCGCTTTTGGTTAAAACGCTGCAGGTACGACAACAAGGAGGAGGACCGCGAGAGTTGCATCGCTTTTGGCGCTGGCCCCAACGTTCCTCCCATGGCCAAGATCAACTTGGATATCGGCCATGCACTCTCACGCGAGGACCAGCGCCGAAATCGACGACAACGTTATTTTGTGTCTTCTTTCTCTTATTCTTTCTCCGGAAATCACGCGGCGAAGTTCTCGAAAAATGATTCGGCGTTCTAAGTTTTAAGGTGTTTCGCTTCTTTGCTACGCGAGCGCAGGCGGAACTCGTTGCGCCTCTGGCGACGCCACATTCGCGAGATCGTCTGCGACCTTTCTGGGGAGCACAGGCTGCCAGCCTGTAGTCGTCGGCAGCTTGCCGACGACCGCCTAGCGCATGATAAGGAGCCCAGCCTGTGCTCCCCAGAAAGGTCGAGCCGGGATCAACAATCCTGGCTACAAGGGACGATGTGCGCGTAGCCGGGGTCGTTGACCCCGGCTACGCCTTCACAATTCATCTAACTAACGTCACGGACGCGGGCGCACCGGCGGACGCGGCCTCGGCGTCTGACTTGGAGTCGAATCATCACAGCTCGGAGCGCACAAGTTGCCTTCATTGTAGCTGCCAAGGATCCCCGCGGTCGGCTGCACGTCTCTGGGTCGCAGGTATCCGTCGCCAATTGGCGGAATAACCAGGTCTCCGATCAAGGCGTCGGCGTCAGCTAAGGTTTGCTGGATGCAGCTTCCATCCGCGCCGTTGGCGATGTTGAGTTTGGCAGCTATTTCCTGCTTGGCCAGGATGAGCAAGCCATTCCCACGGACTGGTTCACGTAGAATCGCTAGCAATTGCTCCTGGGTATAAGTGGTGTTTCCAAGCTGCAACTCGGTCACCGGCCACGCCTCGGGATGGTTCTTCCAATAGCCTTGTCCGAATACACACACGCCCGGAGTAGCAGTGGGTGTTGGCGTTACACTAGGAGTAACTGTAGCTGTGGCCGTAGGCGTGGCGCTCGGTGTCGCTGTCGCTGTGGCCGTAGGCGTGGCGCTCGGTGTCGCTGTCGCCGTAGCTGTAGCTGTAGCTGTAGCTGTCGGCGTAGGCGTAGGCGTTCCGCAGGTTTGCAGCGTGTAGCTTTGCGCGCCAGTAGCCGGAGCACCGGAGCCGTCGCAGAAGTACTGGTCAAACGCGACGTCATCCTTCTGCACACCGGCGGTTGCCGAGGTGTTGCCGTTGTCTACTACATCGTAAATCACATCGAAGCGCGTCTGGTTCTCGTACAGACGTAGCTCGTAATGAGCGTTTCCGGTGCCCGGGAAATACTGGTTGCGGAATTCGATGTTGAAGATTCGATCGGGCGCGGAGCCACTAACCGAGGTGAAGATCCCGAAGCCAGCGTTTATCGTGTACTCGTCGTCCCAGTATGGATAGATCGTGTAGTTATGGCTGGGCCACGGCAGGCAAACGTTGGTAAAGGTACCATCCGTGGTCGTGAACTGGGCATTGCCGTTGGACGACAGATTCACCGAGTTGAACGTCTGGTCATATAGAGTGTAAGGGAAGGGCAGTGCCACCGTGGTGGTGCAGTCGTCGCAATGATTGCCGATGTCTGTGTCACCTGGGACGATAGTGGCCTGTATCTGCTCTATGTTATAATGGTCTTGAGGCGGGCAACCTTCCACTGTGTAACCGCCCGTGAAGGCGTCGTTAGGATTGCCAAACGCGTCGGTAATCGCTCCGGCGGCAATGCTCGCAGTCACGCTTCCGCCGAAATTGAAATGCAACATGAACCGGGTCGTCATGTCTCCATTGACCACTTGGACACTTGTCACGCTGCCACCGACGTTACCGGTCAGCGTCAGATCGCTTGTCTGGACTGAGGACGGATCGACAGGCTCGTTCCAGTTGACGTCGTACTGATAGTCGCCCGGCGCAGGTGGTGTGAAAGTCCCGCCAACCGGTGGGACAGTGTCAGTCACCACGAGCAGCGTCTGGTCGTAACGGAACGTGCAGTTGAATTCGAACACTCCCTGATTATCCGACTGACGGGTAAATGCGTCCTGCGGAATATGCATCGTCTGCTCGCCCTGGTTCACCACCGGCGAACTGTTGAAAGTGAAGGTGATGGTCAGGTCACCATTGCTGAACGCGACCGAGTCCGCCGGGATTCCATTAACCGTGAAATCACCCGGCTCAACAGTGCCCTCGTTGACCGCATCACTCAGATTGACAATAAAGTCAGTCGGCTGAGTATTGATCACGCTGCCACAGGCAGGGTCAGTGCTGGTCACAGCGAAACCAACCAGTTCCCTGTCGGTGAAGGCATCCTGCTGGGACTGGCCGCTGATCGCCACGCGCCCATCCGTCCATGAAGTGAGGTGCTTGATCAGCACCGCCGAGCCGTAGTCGTAGTCGCCTGCATAGGTCGGCTGAATCCCCGGGTCAGGTTGCGCAGGAAGCGAACTAATTGCGTCTGAGAGCGCGTCGTCAGGCAACCAAGTCACACCGTTGTCATTGGACTTACGCGACCACATCCGGTAACAGGGACTGGCTGGGTTACCGTATTGGCAGTCGGCGTCGGTGCTCTCGCGCGCGTCATACCATGTCGCAAAGAGAGTGCCCGCCGCGCTGACCGAAAGGTTCGGCTGCCACTGAGGACGGGTCGTGGAATCGGTGTTCAACTTGAACGGCGCGCCAAAGGTCACACCGCCGTCAGTCGAACGAATATAATAGACGTCGCCAGGGTCAGTACCAGTGCCTTGCTGGGCATAGACAAGGGAAACCACATTGTTAAATGCTGCAGGCTCACCCCAGCCCTCATGCCGCCAGTAGCATCCGTTTTGAGTAAACATGCCGGCGAAATAACCCGAAGAACAAACACCCGGTCCAGGGAACGGCGTGCCGGTATAGGTATTGCTCCAGGTAGCGCCACCGTCGGTTGATTTGAAGATGAGGTTGGTGTCATTGTGAGGAAAACCTCCGCCACCTTCGTCCATGCCGGCGATGTACAAGTTCCCGTTGCCCGCCAAATCGCCTGTGATCTGAGTATTGCGGACAAAGGTTGGCTGCGTGCTCACCAGGACTGGGGCGCTCCAGGTGGTACCGCCATCTGTGGAGCGGATTACGAAGATGTTCGCGTTTGCAGCATTAAAGTCGTTCCAGGAAATATACAGGTTTCCGAAGAAGGGAGAAGCTGGGTTATTGTCAGCCCAGCCAGACTCGCGGTCGGCCGATCCTTCGTTAAAAGCGCAGAAATGAGTCCAGCTATCAGGGTCCCAAGGTGTGGTGGACTTATAGCCGCCAAGACCCTGACCACCGCAGGCGCCATCGAGCCAGACGGTAACCCAGGTGCCGGATGGTTTGTGGTACAGAACAACCGGGTCACCAAATGTGTTTTCGAAGGGGCTTTGACCGCTGGCTTTGGTGAGCCGGGTGAAGGTGGTGCCGCCATCGGTGGAGACCGATGCTCCGGAAATGTTAATCGGGACTGCGTTGCGACCGCGTGAGTCGTTGTAGGCGACTACAATCTGGTCGGGATTATCGGGATTCGCCGTTGTGAACGTCTCCGACTGAGTCACGTTGGGAAAAGTCTCTGTCCCCGTGATCAAGTCCACGTCCGTGCCGCCAAATGCCAGGGGTGACAACAGTTTTTGGGCAAGCTTGGAGAAGGTGTTGCCATGAGCAGCGGAAGGTTCACCTCCCTCCGACAGGCCGCAGAAAATCATAATTGCGCCCGCCCGCAAATTTTCTTGTCTGTCGATGCCCAGCTCCTTAATGCGAGAACAGTCAATCGCCGCAGGAACGAGCGGATCAACGGAGCTGGAGGCCATGCCGTATTTCTGTTGTATCAGCGCGAGCTGCGCAGGAGTAAGATTATTCTTCTGTCCGAATGGATTAGCAGCCAGGAGCGCAAGCGAGATGCCGGTCATCCCGACAAACAGCCCGATTAAAACACGCGGATTAAAAAACGCGGATCGTGAAGTGGATTTCTTTTTCATGTGTGGTTATGGAATAGACGAAGTTGAATGTGAAACGCCGCTTCTACGCGAAACGGGAGAGGCGTGTCAACACTTTTTTATTTTTTTTTACGATTTGTGGGTGATGACGCTGCCAGAGTTGCCGGTACACGCCTGTAAGCCCGCGAGGGATTGTCACACCAGGTGGTGATCTGCCCTTGTAATCGGCGTCCTGCGGATTTAACCCGCCAAGGCTCAGGCTGCCGAACGGCTCACCCACCGCGGCGGGCGGGCTCCGCCGCGGTTACAAACCAGTCACTTCTCACTTGCCAATCACGCACGTTACCGCGGCGGGCGCTGGTGGTGTGGCATCACCGGAGGACGCCTCGGAGACCGCGGGGGCGATGGAGAAGGCGTAGGCGACCCCTCATTATCACACGAGGGAGCGCACAAGTGGCCTTCATTATAATCCTCCAGAGTATCCTTTAGGGCGTTCACGTCTCTGGGTGCCAGGTATCCGTCACCTACAGGTGGCACAACCAAGTCTCCGATCAAGGTGTCGGCATCCGCTATTGTTTGCTGGATACAGCTCGGATCCGCGCCGTTCGCGACGTTCAGCTTCGTGGCGATTAAGTGGTGCGCCAGCGAAATTAATCCGTTACCGCGGACTGGTTCGTGCATGATAGATAGCAATTGTTCCTGAGTGTAGGTAACATTCCCAAGCTGTAATTCGGTGACTGGCCACGCCTGGGGATGGTTCTTCCAATACCCGAATCCGAAAACACAGCCGCCTGGCGTAGCACTAGGTGTTGCAGTGGGCGTAGCTGAAGGCGTTGGAGTCGGGCTGGGTGTTACCGACGGTGTCGGGGTGGTTGTCGGTGTAGCCGTAGGCGTTGCCGTCGGAGTTATGCTTGGCGATACACTTGGGCTCGGTGTTGGTGTAGGGCTTCCCTCCGCAAGAGCAGTTTCCACTGTGTTGGTGTTCCCGGTGACACCGTCAAATCCGGCGACGACGATCAGGAGATTTCCGATAGCTGTTCCTCCGGTAAAAGAGTGCGCCACGTTTGTATTCGGTCCGCTCGTCCATGTATTGCTGGGGATATCGTAAATGTAGGTAGTGTTGTAAGAAACGGCCGGCGCTTTTACGACAGCTGCGACGCGAGCTTGCCTCGTGGCCCAGGCGCCAACGGCTGGGTTGCCGCCTCCTACTACATACGTCTGGCTTCCGACGGTGGCTCCTGCAGCCTCGTAGACTGGAACAGGCACGTCCGCCATTTGCGTCCAGGAATCAGCCAAGATGTCGTAACGGTAATGGAGCGTTGTCCCGCCGGTTGCGCCAAAAGAACCTGCCAGATAAATGTTTTGGTCGACAATGCTGGTAGCGCTGCCTCCCATTGCCACTGGAATACTCGTGCGGGATGTGTCCCATGTGTCAGCAGCCGGATCATACTCCCAGGTTTGATTGGCTTCGAGGAAACTGTTATCGAGGCCACCGATCACATAAATTTTTCCATTAGCGCCATAATAGGCCACGGTGGGGAAGAAACGAGGCCCAGGCATTGCGGCGCCTGTAGTCCAACTATCCGTGGCGATATCGTAAACGTAAGTGGTGCTAAGGACATTAAAGCCCGCATCGATGCCGCCAAAAACATAGATCTTATTGACGTTGGCCGCATAGGTCGCGCGCGCGTCGAACAAGGCCTGCGGCAACGAGGCCAAGGTCGTCCACATGTCAGCGACAGGGTCGTAACGGTAAAACCCGTCTATAGGAACAAAATTATCAGAACCGCCGCCGGAATAGGCGTACGTGCCATCTGTGCTCACAGCCGGGGACTGGATAACGGCCGGGTAATTCGCCACGATGGACCACGACGACAGGACAGGATTCTGCGATTCGGGCGCGCTCGCAACACTGGGCGAAACTCGTGTGGCAAAGTTTCTCCCAGTCGTGTCTCGCTGCGCCAGCGCGAACGGGATCACACAGACGGCCAGAAGCAGAAGCACGTAAAAACCACTTCGAATAACATGAGCTTTAATGGTGGAGTTGATTTGTTTTTTCATTTTTAGTCCTTAGAGGATGTTTTTTCGGAGTGCAGGGTTGGGCGCCCTTTTTACTTGGAAGCGCGGCAAGATGTCAAGACTTTTTCACGTTTCTGCTTAAATAATGTTTCACCTGAGGTTTCGATACTTCTTGGGCCTAGGTGTATCGAGCGATTGTCGCCCGTGAAGCTTGCAGCCTGGCAGCTCAGTCCGGCCGAGCTTCGTGCAGTGCCCTCACACCGTGCGTGCTTTTCTACGTTGCGCCTTTGGCGGTTGCGAGGACGAGATTGGAAGTTAGTGCCAGCGTTACAATGGTTATTTGGTTCCCTCCCCCGGCTCGGCCGCTTCCTGATCGAGCACAGTTACTGCCCGCTCGTAGGTGGCCTTCGCGTCCTCATGTGAGTTGCCCACGGCAGTCAGCCCTGTTCTTCCCAACTCACCCAGGGCACTCATCATGTGAAAAACCACACCCGTCTGACGCGTCTGATCGAAATGCAGATCGTGCCGCACCACAATGTCGAAAAGATCGTCCGGAGTCAGCCTTCGATACGATGGCGACTCGACGTGGTCGCTGGCAACAAAAAACTTATGCTGTCCATTGGGCGCAGTGAAGATCCCCGTCTCAGGGTTGTAGGCGCCGTCCGTAAGAAATTGCAAAGTTAAAAACGGATGCGTAGTGCCGCCTTTGCGCAAGTTAATCTCGATCGCATACGGGTCCCATTTTCCATTCGAACGTACGACCACAAAATCCAATGCGAAACGCCCGATGACTCCTTCGTTCGCGAGACGTCTGCCAATCTTGGCGGCCTCGCGGGTGATGAGCGCCGCGTAGCCGGGATCAGCCGGGAACACGCAGCCGAGATAACTCTGACCTGACGGGCCACCGAGAAGCTGGTCGTGGGTGGATAACAACTCTACCGCGCCCAGCGGAGTAACACGAAGCTGAACACTGGGGCTTCGGATTTCGTCTCCCAGGATTCGTTCTTCGACTACTCCCTTTCGTTCCTGGAGTTTCTTCATGTAGCTATCGTAGGTAACACGAGCCAGCTCGAACTGCATGGCACGAAGGCGCTCCTCCAGCATAGCCTTCTCTTTCGAATCACCAGGCGCTGGCAGTTCAGTCAGATCGATAACAGCGTTACCTTCGCCTGAGACACCTTCGTTAAGCTTTGCCAGGACTTGCTTGATCGAAGGTTTCCTCCCCCGCATCTGCGTGATGGCCTCGATCAGGTCTTCTTTGCTACCCAGGTTCTCGACACCAAGAGGATGAGGGACATTCTCTTCCATGAAAATCGTTCGGCAGCCACTCTTTGTGCCCAGCGGAAAAAATTTCGGGTCTGCGCCGTACATGGGTATCCCAAGCTGCAACGCCAGTTCCTTTTCGCGATTGGTTGTGTTAAACGGAACAAGGTGTGCCCGATCGGGATCCATGATCAGCGAACGAATGCGCTCCATCAGCCGAGGCCGCTCGAGCAGCTTGTCGCTTAGTGCGCGTACCGAGAGGTCGAGAGGCGAGATAAGGAAAAGGCGCTGGCGGGCATGACTCGGAATAACACCGGGCAGAAGACCGAGGTAATAATCGATAATACTCGGCAGAATGGTTTGTGAAGTCACATAGATCAGCCGGGCGCGAGGTTGACGCAGCAGTAATAACAAAAACAAAAAGCGCTCTTCGTACGCCTGCATCACCGCGCCCGAGTTAATGGCGTCGATGGACATGGACGGTACGACCACGATGGTTTGCGGGTCCTGATTGAAGCGCTCAATCGATTTCCACAGCGGCACAAGCTTCTTTTGGAGCTGGTCAAATTCAGCCTGTGAGTCCGCGGCACCTTTTCGTTCAGACATAGAGCATCCTATTAAAGCTCATCTCATAAACAAATCGAGCCGGATTTGGTGGGGCGTGACCGGAGGTTAGGCTTCCAGCCTGACTCGGAAGACAGGCATCTTGCCTGTCAAACTCTATCCAGCGACAGGCTGGGCAGCCCGCTCGACCAAACAGGCAGGGATGCCTATGTTACCGCCTTCTTCCAAAGGAATAGCCACGATGAGTTCTGCCGCCGCCGATTCCGCGTCGCCCCCCGGTAGCCGATTCCGTTTCAAAGAGCGCGGTGTACAGGTAGGGAAAATTCTCTAGCTTTAGTCGGGGAATTTTTTGGCCGATGAAATGTTCGATCGCCTGTAGCGCAGGCAGCTCCGGGCCGCTCATGAGTGTGAAGGCATCGCCAACGTTCTGGGCGCGTCCCGTGCGCCCGATCCGGTGGACGTAATCCTCCGGATGCTCGGGCACATCGTAATTGATCACGTGACTCACACCGGCGATGTCGAGTCCGCGCGACGCAATATCGGTGGCCACCATCACTTCGTATTTGCCGCTCTTGAAGCCTTCGAGCGCTTCGATCCGTTCGCGCTGTGTCCGATTGGAATGCAACACGGCGACGGCATGCTTTCCTTGTTTTAATTGGTGCGCGATGCGATCGGCACCGTACTTGGTCCGGCAGAAAATCAGCGCACTGTCGAAATTCGTTCGCTCGAGCAAAGCCATGAGCAGATCGAACTTTTGTTCCCCGGCCACGGGATAAACCGCATGCGTCACCGTTTCCGCAGGTGAACGGCGGACGCCAATTTCCACTAAGTCAGGATCGCGCAACACCCAGGCGGCGAGCCGTTCAATCTCCGGCGGCAACGTAGCTGAGAAAAGAAGAGTCTGTCGGTCGGTCGAGATTTTCTCAACGATCCGCCGCACATCGGGCAGAAAACCCATATCCAGCATCCGGTCCACTTCATCGAGTACGAGAATTTTCACTTCTTTCAAACTCATCGTGCGTTGTTCCAGCAGATCGAGCAGGCGTCCCGGCGTGGCGACAAGAACATCTACGCCGCGCTTGAGTTCCTCGCGTTGTTTTCCGTAACCGACGCCACCGTGCACAAGCGCGGCTCGCAAGTCCGTGAAGCGCCCATAATCGCGAAACGCCGTTTCAACTTGCGCGGCCAGCTCGCGAGTCGGCTCCAGCACCAGACACCGGAAGGCGCCGTGTTTAGCGAGCAACGTCAGGATAGGAAGCGCAAACGCCGCGGTCTTACCGGTGCCGGTCTGCGCGGTCCCGATCAAATCTTTACCGGCAAGCACAATCGGAAACGCGCGAAGCTGGATGGGCGTCGGCTCGACAAAACCCATCGCCTGCGTCCCGCGCACTGCTTCGGGCGAAAGTCCAAATTTGTTAAATGACATGGCGTAACGAATGTTAAAAGAGTTACAAAAGTTACAAAGCTAAAAAGTTACAAGCGATTTGTTCTAGCCAGCGTTATTACTGTAGCTGACGATCGCCTTGTCCCGCCGTAGCTTGAGCAGAGGCGGATGACCCCAGCTCCTTATCGCGGCAGGCGTGTTTGCCGCGCCGAAGTCTGGTGGAGGTGTGGCCCGCCAGCCTAGTGATTCATTCATTCGCCACTGCCAGTACAGCCAGGGAAAATCCGAAAAAGCATTAAAAATATTGACACCATTTGGCATGTCGGCTACGAGGGCAGCCCCAAATTCACCTCGTTGCAATGCAAAAGAAATCCACTTCCAAATCCGCCTTCCTTAATTTGCGCACTTTGATCGGTCTCCTTCTTTGCGCAGTCACAGTTTGCTTTATTCTGATTCCGATACAATCGGGACTGGCGTTGCTCCGTCCTCAAGCGCCTTCGAACGCTTCGCAAAGAACGCTCACGTTCGAAGAACGTGTGTCGTATCAACACGCAATTGAAGACGCGTACTGGCGTCATCGCATCTGGCCGAAAGAGCGCAAGGATCCCAAACCATCTCTCGACGCGGTGATGTCGCAGGCGCAGATCGAGAAGAAGGTCGAGGATTATCTGCGCAGATCACAATCACTGGAGGATTATTGGCAACGCCCGATTACAACTGAGCAGTTACAAGCCGAAATGGATCGCATGGCGCAGCACACCAGACAACCCGAGGTGTTGCAGGAACTCTTTGACGCACTAGGTAACGATCCTTTTGTGATTGCCGAGTGTCTGGCTCGGCCAGCTCTTGCTGAGCGATTGATAACAAACTGGTACGCGTACGATCAGAGAATTCATGGCGACCTAAGGCAGCGCGTCGAAGCTGATCTGCAAGCGCATAACAGCGTCGAGCAGATGAAACAGCTTAGCGGCACGTATACTGAAATTGACTTGGTCAAGAGCGACAGTGTTAACGGCAAAGCTAATCATGGCTCCGAACACGGCATTAAGCTCAACAGCGGCGAATGGGGTCAAAC
>JBKPLM010000277.1:0-5290 GCA_046731655.1 Verrucomicrobiota bacterium
CCGTTGGATTCAAGAAAACCTACCGCTTGCGCGGCGTGTAAGAAAATGGGACGCATCTATACTCTGAAAGCCTTGACTTGCTCGCTTCCTAGCTGACTCATCTTCTCTCCTCGGGTTTTGCAATCTATGTTCGAAATTCGCATCCGACTTTACGAAGTAATGCTCGCTAGAAGGGCGTAGATGTAGTTGATTCGTCTCCAGGTGCGAAAGAAAGATTCAGATATTCCTGCTCGTTCCCGCTTGTTGGTGCTGGTGGATGAATCGAACGTCGGCAGTTCCGTGCGGACCGCGGGACGCGGTCTCGATTGGTTAAGGCTTCGCGAGTTTTTGGCCGGGCCAAACACCGGACGCGATCTGATCGAGATGGTAGTCTATGCCGGATTGCCGCCGGCCATCCCGACGTGGCAGGACGAGCGCGACAAAAAAAACAAGTTCGTCCATTGGCTGCGCTCCAACGGGTTCATGGTCGTAACCAAAGATGGGGCGCCCGCGGAAGAAGGTCATTACAAGGCGAACGTGGACGTGATGATGGCGATTGACGCGCTGGAGCTTTCCATCGAGATGCGGCCAGATGTCGTGATCCTCGTAACTGGCGACGCCGATTTCGCTTATCTCGCCATCAAGCTGCGCCGACACGGGATCCGCGTGGAAGTCGCGTCAGTCGCCGCAAATCTCGGGAACACATTGAAATCAGCCGCTAACGACGTGATCGATCTGGCCACACTCTTTCGGACATTCGAGATCATGACCACGCGCGACGCGGGAGCCGGGCGGGTAGGTGACCAGGCAGCCAGGTCGCTGGCGCGAGCGCCAGATGAGCGAGTTACCAAAGTTCAGGATGCGCCGGCGCCGATATCTCATGGAACGCAGTCCGCCTCAGGCGGACGCAGACGCCGGCCCCGGTTTCGCCCGACGTGATCCTAGCGATTTACCTTCGGCGGTCATTAAACTACGACGTGACGAGACAGCGCGAGTGGGTGAGTCTTAGAACTTATGGGACACAGCCAAGGCAGAGACAACGCTAAGAAACGCGCAAGACGCCGTAAAAAGACTGAGCGCCTCGCGCTCGCCAAGAACAAGCCCAAGGCCGCGAAGGCGCGAGAACGGGAGCCGCGCGGGTAGAGGGCAGTAGCTAAAGGGACGCCGCAGCCCAGAGGATTGAAACAGTTGGTTGCACATCGTTGATTCGCCTTAGCGCGCTTCGGCGTGACTAGGGGTTGAGAGCTTTCCGGAATCAACAACCCCGGCTACACCTAAGCTGATACGGTGGCTATTGAAGCAGCGCTTTAAACCGTGGATGTTCGCGCAAGGCGTCCCAGGTGGGGTCCAACTGAATTTCATGCACAGTCAAGCCCGCCGGCGTTTGGAGGGAGTGTTGCAAAAGATCGATCGCTTTTTCCTCCTCGCCCGTGATCGCATAGATGCGCGCCATCGCAACCGCCAGGACCGGCGCGTCCATTGCATCCTTGGACTCTGGTAACAGTTCTAGCGCGCGATTCCCCTCGCGAATCGCGTCCTCTTTTCGCCCCAGGCCCGCGTAGATCAAGCCGATGAGCGCGTGGCGCGCCGAGTCCTGCGGACTCTCCTCGAGTGCCCGCTGCGCGATGCTCAACGCGTGTTCGTACTCAGCGCGTGCTTTTTCGGGGTCTGGAATGAGCCTGTAAACCTGCGCAGCCAGGAACGACTTGGGCAAGGGCGTGCTCGTCTGGCCATGGAGGTTTTCCAGCGGGCTGCGCCACAAAACATTTAGAGCTTCATCGAATTTGCGCTCAAAAAAACAGACGTTAAACCGCGCCAGTGCGACCATACCGAACGACTCGAAATCCGGTGGAAGGCTCGCCAGTAAATGCTTCATCATGCCCAAATCTCCCTTCCACTCCATTTCGACGCGGGCGCGAAGCGATTTCGCTTCAAACGAGTTTGGGACGAGAGCAATGGCACGATCGAAAGCCTTTGCGGCGGAAGAAAAATCGCGGACGGCTTCGTATGTTAGCGCAAGGTTCTCGACAACGATCGGGTCGCCTGGACTAAGCGATGCTGCTTTCTCAAAATCCGCGATGGCCTGGTTCCATTTGCCCTGTCGCCGCTCGATCGATGCGATTGCCACAAAAACGCTCGGGTCGTTCGGAAGACCGCCGCGCGCAATCTCAAATTCGCTAAGCGCCCGCGCGTAATCGCGGTCTCCGTAATACGCCACGTATCCGGCCGCAAGGTGAGACTCCGGCGCGCCAGGTTGCAGGCGCATCGCCTCCCCCGCTGCCCTCTTCGCTTTCGTCAGCCGTTCCGGTGTTGGGTCAAATAGATAATAAATCCAGCTTTCGGTGTGCGCGAGACGGGCGAAGGCGAGCGCGAAGGACGGATCCAGCTGCGTGGCTTTTTCATAAAGCTGTTCCGCGCGCTGAAGTGTATCGAGCGTTTCCTCCGCCCGGCTGTACATCGCGTGAGCTTGCAAATAGAGCTGGTAAGCTTCGTCGTTCGTTGTCGGCCGCTCTTTGATGCGATTGACTTCGTGTGGCGAAAGCTTCGCTTTCAGTTGATTTGCGATCTCCTGTGCAAGCGCGCTTTGGATTGCAAACACGTCGGTGAGATCGCGGTCGTACTCCTGAGCCCAGATGTGGCGATCATTGAGCGCGTCGATCAACTGCACAACAAGGCGCACACGATTGCCGGATCGCCGCACGCTGCCTTCCAGCACTGCCGAGACTCCCAGCTCCTGCGCGATTGCTCGAATGTTATGGGCTTTAGCTCGGTATTGCATCACCGACGTGCGCGAGATCACTTTCAGGTCTTCGATTCTGGCCAGGGAAGTGAGCACATCATCGTGGACGCCATCGGCGAAATGCTCGTTATCCTTGTCCTCGCTAAAATTGTCGAACGGAAGAACGGCGATCGATTTATTTAGTCGCGACGCGGCGGAATGTGAGAGCAGAAAATAGCCGCAAAGGACTGAAATAACGGCACCGACCGCAACTAGAGCGAAGACGTTCCGACGACTGCGCACAAACGCGGGAGGACCCATTGGGTCCGCCGGAGTATCGACAGTTTTTCGAACACCAGCTGGACCGAGTTCGAACGCCCATGCCAGTGCGAGTGCCAGGGGAAAGCCGGCCAAAACTGTAATCACAACGGCTCGCAGAGACCATGCGGGCAGTCCGAGTACAGGAAAGACAATCGCCACCACTTGAATGATGATCCAGCCAGCAATGGCGTACTCCACAGCGGCGCGATAAACCTTGCGGCGGCGTAGCTCGCTGAAAAATGCATAAATCCCCTCTCGTTTCACTCTGCCGTATTACTTCACCGTGCGCGATGCGACTTCAACCCAACGGCAAAAACTGCCCGAGATGAGATATCGCCCCAAGCTTCGCATCGGTTCGTTCTGATGTTTCTGCCATCCCGGACGGACGCGGCACCCGCCGCATCTTCCGTATCGCAAGTTCCCTTGTGCAAATCGGCATGGGCTGCTAGAACAGCGACCCAAATGAAATTCGCCAGAACTTGCATCATCCTCGGCACGATCATCGCGGCGGGCAGCGCTATGACGCCGCGGTCAACGGCAGCTCCGAAAGCATTCGCGAACAGGCAGGCTACAGCTGAAGCGACACCGCAGCCTAACCAATCAGAGATCGAGTCGGCCGATCGGCTCTTTAAGGCGGGCAAGTTTGCCGAAGCTGGAAAAATTTATTCGCAGATTGTTACTCGAAATCCCAAGGACTATTCGGCAATTCTCCAGTTGGGTCGCATTGCGTTGCTTTCGAACCGGCTTGATGACGCGCAGAAATGGCTGGAGAAAGCCATAACCCTGCAGCCGGGGAATGCCGATCCAAAGGTCATGCTGGCCGAGGCGTTGTATCGCCGCGACGATTTCCAAAAGGCAGCGGCTGCGCTGAACGGCGTCGACGTGAGCAGTAATAAGCTGGTTATTGAGCAGTACCCGACACTGAACGTTGCGATGTTCGAGAGCTTCAAGGGCCAGACGCCCTATGAATTGCAGGGCAACGGGACAGTCACGCGTCTGAAGTTCGTAAGGACGGATCCGCTGCCGGTTGTCAATGTGCGCGTAAACGGCAGCAAGAAAGTTACGTTCTTCATCGATACAGGGGGTTCAGAGGTTACGCTCGACACCGAGTTCGCAAAGGAGCTTGGCGTCCCGCAATTCGGCACCGTACAAGGCACCTTTTCCGGCGGTCAGCACACTGAGGTCCACCTTGGGCGGATTGATTCACTCACCGTCGGCGATTGGACCGTCAAAAATCTACCCACGGCAATGCTTCCCCTACGCCAACTCTCGGAAGGGTTGGGCGTGAAACAGATCAACGGAATCATTGGGACCACTCTGTTCTATCATTTCCTGGCGACAATGGACTATCCACACGGCGAGCTTGTGCTACGCAGGAAGGACGCCAAGAGCCTGGAGGATTTTAAGGCAAAGTCGTCAGGCAAGAGAGTCGCAGCCCCTATCTGGATGGCGAGCGATCACTTCATGGTGGGTTGGGGTCGCGTGGAGACCCTCCCGCCCACGCTGCTCTTCGTGGACTCAGGGTTAGTGGGGGCGGGGGTTAAACTCGCGGAGTCGGTTATCAAGGAAGCCGGGGTTAAGCTGGAGGAAAACAAAGCATTCGAAGGAGCTGGCGGCGGCGGAAAGTTGAAAATCGTGCCTTACACCGTGCATCAGCTTTCCTTCGGAGACATAAAGCAAGAAAACGTTCCGGGTCTCTACGATGGGCCGTTTCCGTGGGAAAACATGTTCGGCTTTCACCTTGCGGGCATGGTCGGCCACGATTTCTTGAAGCCCTATGCGGTGACCTTCGACTATCAGAACATGCAGATTTTTCTGCAACAATAGGCCGCAGTCGGCGCCAGCGGCTACAACAACAAGGTCACCTATCTTCGATCTCGTCTCAGTTTTGATGCCCGCCTGGGCCGTCCGTAATGTACCTCGATGTAACCAGAATGTTCTTGACTCTGCGACCGGCGCCAGTTGGAATAATCTCCATGAACTCCCCCACTTATTCCCACATCAAAGCCGTTGCAGTAACTGCTGTTATTTTTGTCTTCTCGCTGGCCGCAGCCACCGCAACGAGCACAGACGTCATCTTTAGCTGTGAAGAGGATGAAGGCGAATACGCCGACACCGATTTGGAAACGGACAGCGCTGGTAACATTTATGGAACGACAGTGCTGGGTGGGGATTTTGGAGGCGGCACAGTTTTTGAGCTTAGCCCCACACCTAGTGGCTGGGTGCATACCGTTCTCTATAGCTTTACCGGTGGCGCTGATGGAGGTGAAC
>JBKPLM010000278.1:0-6293 GCA_046731655.1 Verrucomicrobiota bacterium
CTGGAAAGCCTTGCCAATTGGGGAACGGACAGCAGCCGTAGGACAGGCGTTGGTAGGAACGCGTTACAAACATTTCACCCTTGAGATCGATAATCGGATCGAGTCGCCGTCAGTAAATTTTCAGGGAGTTGACTGTTGGACCTTTTTCGAGATCGCGCTCAGTTTCGCTCGAATGCTGAACGAGCCCGAATCGAACTGGACTCCTGAACGTCTGCTGCACTACATCGAGCTGGATCGATACCGCGGCGGAGAATGCACCGGCGATTATCTTTCGCGTCTGCATTATTTGGAAGACTGGCTGTACGATAATAATCGGCGAGGCCTTGTAGAAGATCTGACCCGCGACCTAGGCGGACGCAGCGTTCCACATTCTGCGCGGGAGATGAGCGCCGGCTGGCGACATTACCGTTATCTCGCCGCGAACCGCTCCTTGCTCGGTCCCCTCGCGCGCATGGAAGCAAATGTTTCCTCACGCCCTCTTTACGAAATTCCAAAAGATCGCGTGGCAGGAATTGAATCAAAACTGCGCAGCGGCGACATCATCGGGATAATTTCACGCGACGGAAGGGCACTTCGTTCAACGGCGCATGTCGGCCTGGCGCTGCGAACCAATGATGGCGTTCTGCACTTCATGCATGCTTCTTCGCCCAGCAATTACGGTCGCGTGGTCGTAGACTCAAAGCTTTCGAAGTATCTGTATCGTTATCGCTCGGACAGCGGGATCCTGGTGGCGCGACCTTTGCGCTAGTCGGTTTCCTTTTCGTGGAATTCCGCGAGTAACTTATCCAAGTCCTCCAGAGCTTCATCTGCGTCAACGCCGTGCGCTTCGAGCGTTGCTGTCGCACCGCAATCGAGATTAGCACGTAGAACGTCAATAAGACTGGAGGCAGAAAATCGTTTGTCCCCTTTCACTACCCAGATTTCCGATCGAAAACTCCGTACGCATTTGACGAATTGCGCAGCCGGCCGCGCGTGTAACCCGAGTTTATTGGTGATGCGCACCTCACGTTGCGCCGAAGTAGGCGGTCGTTTTTGTCCGAGTCTCATGCTTGGCTCGTTCCCCAGCGTCGATGCAGAAATCTCTCGATCGGTGAAAAGAAAATCTTGTCGGCTAGCAAGCCGATTACGACAATGACAATCATGATTCCAATGACCTGCTCCATGGCGCTTAGTTCGCGGCCATAATGGAGAAGCTGGCCCAAGCCAAAACCGGTCAGGATTGTTACGAAAATCTCAGCAGCCATCAGAGAGCGCCAGGCAAAAGCCCAGCCTTGTTTCATTCCACTGACGACAAAGGGAAGCGCGGCGGGCAGAATGACTTTGAACCACATGTGTAACCGCTTGGATCCCATGGTCAAAGCAGCGCGCCGATAAATCGGCGGAACATTGCGCACGCCAGTCTCCGTTGCGATGATCACCGACCAAAGAGTGCCCATCACCACCACGAAAAGCATCGCCGCCTCTGTTTGGCCAAACCACAAGAGAGCAAGCGGCACCCAGCAGACGCTGGGCAATGTCTGTAAACCAAGGGCCAGGGTTCCAATCGTGTCGTGAAACAGTTTCCATCGCGCTGTCAGGAGTCCGAGAGGTAGCCCCATGATAAGTCCGATCAAGTAGCCCACCAGCAAGCGGCGCATTGTTATCACTGTGGCTTGGAAGAGGGTCCCATCGGCAGCAGCGCTCTGTAGGTACGTAACGACCTGCCCTGGTGACGGCAGCAATACAGGCGACCAAATTTTTGCGCGAAACACTGCTTCCCACAGCAAAGCGAGAACCGCGAAAAATGCAGCTGCCAGGAAAAACCGCTTCATTTAGCAGCAAGACTTTCACCTTGGCCAACGCTCTTCAGTGCCTTCGTAATTCGTGTGGCATAAGCGGCAAGATCGACACTGTTGATGTCACGCGGTCGCGGCAAGTCCACCCTGAATTCTTCCTGCATGCGGCCGGGATGCGGGGAAAAAAGCAGAACGCGATCACCCAGACATGCCGCTTCGCGAACGTTGTGTGTGACAAAGACAATGGTTTTACGGCGCGCCGCCCATATCTCTTGAATGTCGCCGTAAAGTTGTTCCCGGGTGAGAGCGTCGAGAGCGGCAAATGGCTCGTCCATAAGCAGAACGCGTGGATTTGGCGCAAGCGCGCGTGCCAGAGAGACACGCTGCTTCATTCCGCCGGAAAGCTCATGAATATTGGCATGTTGGAATCGGCTGAGACCAACGAGCTCCAAATAATACTTGGCGACCTCGCGCCGGTCTCTATTCGTCAGATTTGGTTTTAGCTTTAGTCCGAAGAGAACATTTCCAAAGACGTCCAGCCATGGGAAAAGCGCGGGTTCCTGAAACATCACGAGCCGTTCGCGGCCAGGGCCTGTCACTGGTTTCCCGTCAGCTAGCACGCTGCCGCTGTCCGGTTGTTCCAAGCCGGCAATAATATTAAGCAGCGTTGTTTTTCCGCAGCCGCTCGCGCCGACAAGACACACGAATTCAGCTTCGGCAACGTTTAGGCTCACACGGTCCAGCGCCAGAACCGATCCAGACGCGCCTTTAAAGCCCTTCGATACGTTCTCGATAGTGAGCTTCGACGGTGCAATTACCTGAAGTTCCTCAGTGGCTGAAGAACGATGGCGACCAGCAAGATGCATTTACGGAGTTTCGATCAGCTTCGATGTGTCTGTCGAGCCTTTCAAGAAACCCGCCTCTTTCCCATCCTTTACTGACTTGGCAGTCAAATCGCGCGATACTTCGCTAGTAAATTGAATGCGCTTCCAGGCTTGTGCCACCGCGTCTGGCGAGAAGTCAGCTCGCGTTTCAGCCTTCAATTCATCGATCAATAACTTCTGCGCTTCTGCTTCATTCTCCTGAATCCATTTCGTCAATTCGACGTTCGCGTCCGCAATTTTCTTCGCCAATTCGCGCCGATCACGCAGAAACTTCACACTGGAAACAAGCCAAGTGGTGATTGTGTCTTTGTCTTCCAGAAATACGCGCGCCTTCGCGTCGCGTTCGAGGCGAGTTACCCACGGTTCGACCGTCCAAACAGCGTCAACTCCACCACTTTGAAACAGTCCGAGTTGGTCCGGATTCTGAGTTGGGATAACCGTCACATCGCCGCCGGTCAGCGTAACTTTGAAGCCATGCGCTTTTAGCCAGGCTCGGCAGGAAATGTCCTGCGTATTGCCAAGCTGCGGCGTCGCAACTTTTTTTCCGCGAAAGTCTGCCGGCGTTTTGATAGGCGAATCAGCTTGCACCACCAAGGCCGCTCCGGCGTTGGCTGCGCCGGAAATTACGCGTACTTCCTCACCGTTCGATTTCAAGTACGCGTTAAGAGCTGGTCCCGGGCCCACGTAAGTCACATCGAGCGATCCTGCGAAGATCGCTTCCATGGCCGATGGTCCCGCATTATAAGTAAACCACTGAATTTCGACATCGGGTCCGAGGCGTTTTTCAAACCAGCCTTTGCCTTGTCGGGACAACGCGTGTGCTATTACGCCCTGCGCATGAGTGATGTTTGGAAAATGCCCGAATCGAATCGTGGTCTTCTCTGCAGCAGTCGCAAAGGACGTCCAAAGCAAGAATGTTCCAATAATTGCTGTCATTTTTATTTTCATAATTGTTTTTCAATAGCAGAGCGCGCTCACAAGCCGACAGATAGTCCGCGTCATCGCGGCTCAATCATTCTGTAACTAAAACATCAGTTGAACGCGTCCGATAACTTCATCGAATTGATCCTCGCCAAACTCCGGATTCGCTTCGCGGAAATCCGACCAGGTATGAACATAATTGACCATTAGCTTGAGGTCGTCGCCACGAATGTAGTAGTTGAGGCCGCCGGTAATGGACGAGATGCCGTCATTACCCTTTTGCCCCGGATTGAGGTGTTCCCACCGGGCCACTAACTGAAGCTTCTTCGGAATCAAGAAATAACCTCCGGTAATATAGAATCCATCCGTGGTGAAACGGGAGAAATCTGGAGGCACACCAGGGACCGTGCGAGGGTGGACCCTTTCCTGAAGAAATTCACCGATTAGATCAAACGGGCCCAGTCTAAGCCACGCGTCCACACCCCACGCCGTTCTTTCATCGGCTTCCGGCAGCACGAACGGTGAGAGGGACCCGTCATCGTTTACCAATAGGTTCAACGATGGCGAGATATTTGTGCCTGCGTCATCGCGGCTGTTGAGGATGTCGGCGCCAAGTTTCAGATACGACTCTCCCCACATCTTGCTTTTGAATAGCGTCGATTCCAAACGGCCCACATACATGAAATTATTGTTGTCGTTCACGCTGACGTTCCGACCATTGCCGTTGAAGATACCGGCGTAATAGGTGAGGAGATCCTTCTGGTCAGGCCAGATGCTGGCGAAAGGTTTTCCCCAGAGTTGCGCGCCAATCTGCCGGTCGGGCGTGATCGCGCCTGTAGGAAGGCTGCGCTCGGCAAAGTATAGCGCGGTATCCGGAGTCAGCTGCTCCAAGCCAAATGGCGCCTTCCATTGACCAACTTTGATCTGCGCCTCGGGATATTGATGCCAGTTGACAAAAATATCGGTGGCCGAAAAGGCGGTGCGGTTGGAATTTAGGCCGTCGCCCTGGCCAAAATCGCCTTCCATTTTGAAATCGAATTGCTCCGCAAAGTCGCCAGTCAGATTGATGCGTGCCCTACGTAGCCGAAACCGATCTTTTAGCGCAGTCTCGCCAAACCGGCCTTCGAATGCAGAGACGTCGCCATCTTCAAAATTCACTTGAATGAAACCGCCGAGCACTAGCTTCAACTCCGGTCCCCGCTGCTGGACGTAAACCGGCGCTTTCTCTTCGACCACCGCCTTTTCCACATACGTCTTTCCGTCATAACTGATTTTGGTTTTCATTTTGCCCTCAGGGACAGATGCAGGCTCTTTCTTCTTTAACTCGGCGACTTCCTTTTTGAGCTCGGCAACCGTGCGCTCGAGTTCCTCGATCCGCTTGGCCTCGGAAGCACTTTCCGCAGCCAGCGGTTGGATGGTCGTTAGCAGCAGTATCGAAATGACACAGCTGACCTGACATAGAAAATATTTTCTCATCGACATAATTTGTCTCCTATCTAGCCGCAGTTTTTGCGCGGCCATTGTGTAACTGGCTCCCGCGGGACTCTGAAAATTGTTTCGATGCTTCCACTCTGCTCCTGCCATGAAACGGCGGCTCGTCGCCTTTGGACAACAGCGATGCGAGCGGGATCGATCTGTGGAGGAAAGGCGGCGCGACTTTGTCGCGACGATATTTGCGAAGTGTGATCTCGACGATATCTGCAAGTGTGAAGCGATCGAGCACCGCGCTGATCGCGTTCCGGACGTCGAACATCAACATTCTCAAACCGCAGTGGATTTCATCCGGGCACGAGCATCGCGCGTATGAGGTTTGGCTAACACATCGAATCGGCGCCAGCGGTCCATCGATCAACCGAATGACAGCGCCAAACTTTATCCGTTTCATGGGCTGGGCGAGCGAATAACCCCCAAACTTTCCACGCCTGCTTTTCACGTATCCGGCGGCTTTGAGCTGCGTGAAAATCTGCTCCAGGAATTTGATCGGTAGTTTTTCTTTTGACGCCAGTTCACTTATCTGGAGCATCGGCCAGCCGAGCTCGGACGCGATCCCAAGATCGATAAGCGCTCGGAGCGCGTATTCGCCACGTTTAGAAATTTTCATGTCGTACTCTTGTATGCGGACGCCGCTCGCAGTTTCCATTCTCGTCGTACCTGCCGTTGAGAGAGTCGGACATGACGAGTGGGCCCGAACCGCCGATTACCCGGTCTAACATGCAGTCCATTGGTCCCCTCATACCCTTCTGGCGCGCGAAACAGTGCGCCTAACAGCACAGCCAATGCAGACGCACCGCCAATGAGAATGAACGCACCGCCGAAGCGCGATATTCCCTGATATTCCACCCAAATAGTGCCCGCGCAGAACGACGCCAAGCAAATTATTCCCGCTAGATTTTTCATAGTCATGCTCTTTCGTTTTCGTTCTAATGTCTACTGAATTCCTATGGTTTAGTATCCCTACTACTTCAGTAGGGAATAAGCGCAAGTAATTTTTTTCACATTTTTTCGCGGCCACAACGCGCGCGTTGAGTTACGTGCCGCGAGCCCGATGGTGTACCGCAACAAGCCTCCGACACCGACGCCTCGTAACGGGATGAGGAAAAACAGGTGCGCTAAGATGATCCTTAGCAGAAATATACCGTCAGAGGCGCGACAGAGGCCTTGCAAAGTAGCAGCCTCACCACGCTCGACGATAGCCGCGGCTATGCTTCAGGAG
>JBKPLM010000279.1:0-4533 GCA_046731655.1 Verrucomicrobiota bacterium
GTTGGACCTCCGAAGCCTCACCATAAATGTAACCGAGTATCGGAACGGTACAGATGAGGTGAATCCAGCGAAGAATCGAACGCTTGGTGGCAGTACTGATCATTTTAATCCGTTTCCATTGAGAATTTGGGTGATGGAGTAGCTCGCCTAACTCAGGAATATGCAAAGAGCGGACGCACTTCCACCGCTGAGTAAGCCGCAGCAGGATTGCGCGCGGCCCATTCCAACGCGGCGTCGAGGTCTGGCACGTCAATGATGACGAAGCCGCCGAGGAATTCCTTAGTCTCTGCGTACGGCCCGTCGTGAACCTGCCGTTTCCCGTCCCGCACTGAAACCATTGTCGCCGATTGCGGCGGCTGCAAACCCGCAGCCGTGACAACAACGCCAGCGGCCCGGAGCGCTTCGCCGTATGCTTTACCGGCCGCAGCCATTGCGTTATCGCGGGGGCGGTCGAACTGTTCCTGTGATTGGAAAACAAGTAGTGCGTATTTCATAATTCTGTTTCGTGTTTGTTTTTCGCGCGGAATTCTCCGCGGCTTCACATTGATGACGTGCGGCAAAGGCGCATTTCGACATTTGCCGAAATTTTTTTTGCGTCCATCCAAAACTCCGGTTACGCCGACGAGAGCATACGAGTCAGTCAACAAATCCTGACAGACTGGAGATATTCTTTTAAGGCCGCTGGTAACCTGGATCTGCGGGCACGGTTAGAAGGATTGCTATGCCGTTGCCCCGGTCACCCTAACGACTCTTCAGGACCACTTGCACCCCTGGCTTGCCGGCTTCGAGTCCGCCACGGGACGGACTCGCCGCGGCGAGCTGGGCGTTTACCTTCTCAAAGCCCGCAGTGAGAGCTTCAATCTGCTGCTGCTGCCTGGCGATTAGCTCTCCTTGTTCCTCCAATTCCTGATGTACTTTTAGAAACTCATTGAGTAACATCGCGTTTACTGCTTCATAGCGCACTGTCGTGATATCGCCATTGCGGTCGCGAGCCACTAGATCAGAACTAACTTTTGCTACTTCCTCCGCGACGAGCCCAAACTGCGGAATCCCGTGGGGATCAAGCTCCTTTTTATATCGGAACCTGACCGGCTTGAGCGCGAGGATCGCTTCGCTCACATTGTCCATTGGCTTGATCTCGTCCTTAAAACGCTGCGAAGAGATTATCGTGCCGAGATGACCCGAGTGTCTACGATAACTGGTACACCGCCTGGAACAGTTGCGCCGCTAATGCCGGCAATATGGGTGGCGCTCTGGACGAGTGGGTCGCCGATGCGGATGGTGCCCGACTCGCCAGCAGTGCCGCTGACGTTACGATCGATATCGATATCGTTGTTGCCTGTGGTGAGGTTACTGCCGGCGTTACTGCCCAACGCGATGTTGAAACTGCCGGTGGTGTTGGCGAACAGAGCATTGACACCTATGGCAGTGTTGTCCCCGCCCCTGGTGTTCAACAGACCTTGAAAACCGGTGGCCGTGTTGTTGTCGCCCTCAGTGTTATTCTTGAGTGCGCTAACACCATTGGCCGTGTTCCGGAAGCCGGTCACGTTTTCAAACAGCGCTTGGACGCCAGCGGCGGTGTTGTTGGCGCCAGCAATGTTTCCCCACAGAGCATCAACACCTGCGGCTGTGTTGTTATTGCCTGTAGCGTTGTTCTCGATGTTAAAGAGCGCACTTTCACCCGTAGCCGTATTAATGCGCCGATCGTGTTAGCTAACAGGGCACCCGCACCGGTGGCCGTATTATCATCTCCGATGTTCCTAAGCAGCGTCCCAGAGCCAGTTGCCGTATTGAAGCTGCCGGTGCGATTGCTCCTCAACGCCCAGAAACCAAAAGCAGTATTGTGAGTACCGGTGGTGAGGCTGAAAAGAGCGTCTTGCCCTTCGGCTGTGTTGCCTCCGGGATAGCCGCCGTCAGATGGCGGACTTACGGCTTCCGCTCTCTGAAACACCGCGAAGCAAATGAGCACGAGTGGAATAAGAAATAAGACACACTGTTCGGGCGAACGGTGAATGCGAGTCGTGGATATCAATGCGGTGTTCATGAAAAAAGTCCTAAGGAATCCTGTGCGTTTTTGCGAGGCAAAAACTGATAGGCGGAGCGGACCGCGCCGTTTGTCCCTCGCCGTGTGGAGAGCGAAAGCACTACTTTTTGGGCTTGCCCCGGGGAAACGGCGATAAATTCGATCATTCCTGTAAAATTCTTGAGGCTTTGGCCCTCCAGTTTACGTAGAAGTGAGTATGGGGAGGTTTTCGAACCCAATCGCCGCATCTCGCGAAACCCATACCCACATAGAGCTCCGCGAACCGATTTATCGCCACCCGTGGTTATACAGACGGGACGTAATCTCCCAACGGCCTCGTCCCTCCTCCTTGACTCACGTCAAGAAACTGGCAGCCATCACCGTAGTGCTGGGTTTCGTCTTCTGGCTATGGTTCGGTGTCTCAACGTATCACGCACCACGAGCAAGTTACCCGTACTACGATATTCAAAAGCCTGTGCCAGCGTGGAGTGAGCCCGTGCCACTTAAAGGCAATTACGACAGATAAGAGAGCAACAACTGAACATTCCAGATCTAATCTGGATTGCCGACGCGGAAATTTTGCTGGACAGCGATTATGAAGAGGCTGACCTCGAAGAACTGGCGCGCGAAGTTGGTCGCCGTCCTACGTACTAGACTGACCCTGGAAAACTGGCGCGCGAAGTTGATCTCTCTCCTGCTCGCGACGACGCTTTGGTACCTGATCAAAAAGAACATAACGATGACACCCTCGCCGTCTGAAAGTCCGTCCCCGGCATCCGTTACGGAAACGCGCTGAGGGGCGGCTTAATCCCGCCAGGATGCGCATTATCCACCTGTCACCCGAAAGACGGGGGCCCGTGGCGCCTTTCACTTGGTGGAGACTTGGCCGGTTGTTAGGTAAGTATTCAGAATCGACAACAAGGCAGGCCTTCGATGAAAATTGGAGTACAAAATGGCTCGGCTGGTTCTGATTTGCGACGGAGATGATCTCGTCGCCCATAAGTTAGGGAACATTACCACAATTGGCCGTGCTCCACTGAATCACGTTGTCATTGATGATGCGGCGGTATCAGTGCAGCACGCGATCATCGCGAGATCAGCCGGCTCCTATCGGCTGCAAGATTTACATTCAACAAACGGGACACAGGTCAATGGTGTTCCTGTTAGCGAAGTTACGTTAACGGATGGCGATAAAATTCGTTTTGGTTCCGTCGTAGCGGTTTTTGTGGGATGTCGCCGCGAAGCTTGATAAATGCGGATTGTTCGAGAGTGAGATAATTGCTTCCAACGTCGAGTAAAATCCATGCCCGACAAAGTCAGCACTTGTATATGTTGTATAAAAATGTGGAGCGATTTTTTCAGCCAGTCCGCATAAATTATTCGATGCAGACGATCCGAGTTCGTGCATATTGCATTATGCCTAAGCACGACCCTAACGACGAAGCCTTGGAGCAGGTGGAAAAACCGACCGAATCCGAGCCGACCAAAAGCAAGGATGTTCTGGAATCTGAGGATGTACAACGCAAAGTCGGCGACTCGAAAAAACGCATCACGGATGAGAATACCTCGCGACCGACTTCATAGCGCAACGCCAAAAAAGAGGCATTAGAGCAAGTCGAGAAAACGACAGATTTAGAGTCTGTGAGGGCGAAAAGCTTCTCGAATCGGAGGATTTGAAGCGGAAACTCCGAGAGGATCCAGCAAAAAGCTTGCCCAGCAAATTTCCAAAGTCGTATGAAATTGGCTGGGTTATTGCCGGTCGACTATGGTGATTAGAGCTTAATTTTTATCTTGATGCTGCGAAGGCTCTCTTGAAGGTTCTGAAGCATTTCATGAGTACGATTCGTAGCCTCATCAATTCCACGTCGAAACTCTGTCGTATCAATGAGCGTCCCGCAAAAGGGACATTTCCGACTCTCAGCCTTGAGCCAGTTGACAGTCTCGTTAATCTGCTTGCAACATTTAGAGCACGTAATTTCCAGCGGCAAATTGTCGAAAAACATAGTCTATTCAGACGATAAACAGAACTTCTTGAGTTGGCAAAGCTTGGCCTGATTATCGCCCTGGTTCGGCACCCTTCGGGTGGAAAGATGAGCTAGGGTTTCATTTTGACTGCCATTAGGCCCGCACACGCAGGGCGTTGAGTCAGTCCCGAATCGAACCTGCTTCAATGCTTCGCGCCCGGCGTTTCTTCCGTCCAGTCGGGGCACATGGTTTCGCTTGGAAAATTACGGGCGAGCGTTCCGGCGTTCGCATCTTGGACAATTTCCAATGCTTCATCGAATGAATATCGCCCGGCATCGGCGAGGCGATTTGTGTATCCGTGACGGTTTGGCTTCGACCACCCGCCATGGTCGCTAGACCATATTAACCAGTTCACATGAGATACTGGCCGCATCATTTGCCATCCGGCAACCAAAAAAACGATTCTAGCGCGATTCTGAGCGGCGGGCCGATAAAATCAAAGACGTTGCGAGAACTTCGAGCGCTGAAATCCGTATGAAGTTCTT
>JBKPLM010000280.1:0-10843 GCA_046731655.1 Verrucomicrobiota bacterium
CCCCCCCCCCCCCCCCCCCCCCCCCCCCCCCCCCCCCCCCCCCCCCCCCCCCCCCCCCCCCCCCCCCCCCCCCCCCCCCCCCCCATTTACAAGCAGAAGACGGCAAACGCGATTGTACCGAATGTCTCGTGGGCTCGGAGATGTGTATAAGAGACAGCATTCGCGCTGCGCATCCGAGCGCAGTCCCCGGTCTCGTGCCAGTCGCCTTCGCGGTGCCGTCGCTGGTCGGACTGTTCGTCCTGATCAAACGCACCCCGCTGACGAGCCCAGCGCGCAATGCGCAGCTCGCGCTCTTTGGCGGCGCCACTCTATTTTTCATCACGCTGATTTTCCCGATCCAGTTTGATCGACAATGGATCACGGTGGGCTGGGCCTTGGAGGGCGCAGCGCTTTGCTGGCTGTTTCATCGCGTTCCGCATCCGGGACTGCGTTTAACGGGCGTCGCTTTGCTCGTCGTCGCCTTTGCGCGCCTCGCCCTCAATCCGGCTGTTCTCAGTTATCACCCTCGCGTCGCGTTCCCGATTTTTAATTGGTATCTTTATACTTACGGTATCGTGACCGTTTGTTTGTTCGTAGCCGCGCGATTGCTCGCGCCGCCACGCGATCGTGTGCTCGGGCACGATGTGCTGCCTTTACTTTACACACTCGGCACGGTGCTCGCCTTCCTGCTCGTGAACATCGAGATCGCGGATTACTTCAACAGGTCCGGGACCGTCGCGCTCACGTTTCAGTTCTCAGGAAATTTCGCGCGCGACATGAGCTACAGCATCGCGTGGGCATTGTTCGCGCTGTTGCTGCTTATCATTGGCATGCGCAAGCACGCTGCGCCGGTGCGCTACGCGAGTCTCGGCTTGCTCGGCTTCACCGTTGTGAAACTTTTCCTTCACGACCTTTCGCAGCTCGACCAACTTTATCGCATCAGCGCTTTCGTTGTCGTGGCGATTATCGCAATTCTTGCATCGTTTCTGTATCAGCGATTCCTTGCGACTGCGGAGAAAAACAATGAAGCGAGATCGAGGATTTCTCCGCCGCCTGAACCCGTGTGAGCCTAAGAAGAGTTTTCGGCAGTCCGCGCTCGTGGGTCGCAATCGGCATCCTATATTTAGCAGCGATGTTCTTCGGTCATTTGCCGGACCACTTGATTTTGTTTCCAACAAGGGCGCCGATCAATGCGGGTGCCGCCGTTCGCAAAACCATTGCGTTCGAAAGTGGACAACTGGAAGTATGGATCGCGCAATCCCAGCTGGCACGATCCAATGGCATTGCGGACATTTACGTTTTGCGCTTTTACGGCAATGCCGATCGCGCTGAGCATTGGCCCGCTGCGGAGGCCGAGATGTGGAGCGATCGCGCAGTCGAAATCTGGGGAATGAATTATCCTGGATTCGGCGGCAGCACCGGACCGGCGTGGCTTTCGAAGATCGGACCTGCAGCGCTCGCGGTGTTTGACGAATTAAAACGTCACGCAGCCGATCGGCCAATTGTCCCTTTTGGAACAAGCATCGGCGCGACCGCTGCGCTGCAAGTAGCGGCGTATCGCCCGGTTGCTGGATTAATTCTCCAGAATCCCCCGCCGCTGCGCGAAATGATTCTGCGTCGATTTGGCTGGTGGAATTTGTGGCTGCTCGCGGGTCCTGTTGCGTTACAGATTCCAAAGGATCTTGACAGCATTGCAAATGCAAAAGCAATTCATGCGCCTGCGATTTTCTTGCTGGCAGAGAAAGATGAAGTCGTTCCGTCCCGCTATCACCGGCTGGTGGTTGATGCTTATGCCGGCGAGAAGCGTGTGATTTCATTGCACGGTGCTTATCACAATGATCCGATCGAGGGCACTGCGCTGGCCGAGTTGAATAACGCACTGGGATGGTTGTCGGCGAAAAGGACTTTCCCCCGCGCGCCGTAGTAGCACTCCGGGTAGCGCACGCGTCTCGCGTGCTGGCGAGCGCGTCCTCGCGGTCGCGAACTTTTCTTAGCAACCTCGCGAGGACTCCATCGGAAAGCACAAGAAAAGAGTGTAACGGCGGGACACCGCAACCAACACGCGAGACGCGTGCGCTACCCAACTCCTCCCCATTTGCCACTCGATTTTCCGCTTCGGTCCCGATTAAGCTCAGTTCGTCATGCAGAACGCGCAGAATCTCATGAGCAGTTTTGAGTTCATCGCCGCGCTGATGTCGATCATCATCGGTCTGGGCGTGACTAATCTGCTGGCTGGCGCCGGCAGAGCGTTTTATCGCCGCAACGAGAACCCACTCGATGAGGTCCATATTGTCCTAACCTTGGCGACGCTGGTGCTTTTGGCTTTGCAATGGTGGGTCACGTTCAAATGGAATACCGAGGTCAACTGGAGCTTCGACAAGTTCATCGTGCTGATCGTTTGGACCATCACGCTCTACATGCTGACCGTTTTTCTTTATCCACCTGATTTGTCGGAAGCGGAAGAACACCAGGGTCGTTTCGAACGGAACCGGGCAGGTTATTATTCAACGTTCATTGCGATGTGTTTGCTCGACATTACGCAAACCGCAATTCACGGCGATATCTTTCACCCGATTTGGTACCTTCCTTTTGTCGGGCACTACGCGGTGCTGGCTGGCGCTGGACTCATTGCCCACCGGCGTGGTTACGACCAGTTTTTCGCGTGGTACCAGCTAATCACGCTGTTGGTCTGGGCGCTCGTGGTGAGACGATTTCTCGTGGGTAACACCATGACGCCTTAGGTGGAAGGGTCCCCTTTTCAGGGCTTAACTGCCACCCATTCATTCCGGGCCCGAGAATCGGTGACGGCTTGCACAACCCGCATGTAGCCAAGGCCGTCTTCAAAAGTGGGATGGGGACGCACGCGACCCTTCGATTTGACTGCGGCTAGAAAATCTTCCTCCACACGCCATTCGGTTTCCAATTCCGAAGGAAGATCGACAACGTGCAGCCCGCGATCCCCAAGCTTGCCGGCTTGCACTACATCAGAACCGAAATCGTAAGTGAGTGTGCCGCTGCTGCCGTAAATTTCCATCTGGTCGCTTGGTGCCAACGCATCGATTCCGCTAAACTCGAGCACGCCTTCCGCGCCGTTGTCGAAAGCACAAAGTACGGTGAGCAAATCAGGGATGATGACTTCGTAGCCCTGGCGAATTGGCTGAATGACTTTGCCGCGCGCGAAGACGCCATTGATGTTGCCGAGCCACCGTTGCAATACCTCGATGTAAATTCCCAGAGTGAGCACTTGAAGCCCGCTAATTTCGATTTTTTGTCGCCAGTGCGGCGGCGCGGCGGGATCCAAATAGTTGCTAGTAAAACTTTGTAATCGCACGTGGTGCGGACGGCCGATGTAATCCTCGGCCAGGAGTTTTTTCACAAGCAAATCAGCTCGCATTCCCATTGGGGGCGGACAAAGCATCGTCACCAGTTCGGGATAACGCTTTGATGCGGCGAGCATTTCCTCGGCCTCCGCCAAGTCCATCGACATACGCGCCTGACAAAAAACGTGTTTGCCGGCCTCAAGCGCCGATACGGTTACCGCCGAGTGCATCACTGGCGGAGTGCCGATCCAGATAATGTCGATGTCCGGCAGGGCGAGGAGTTCGGCCCAATTCCGCATCGGCGTAGCTGATGGGCAGTATTCCTGGCAAAATTTTTCCGAACTTTCGTACGTCGAATTCGACACGGCAACGATCTCGACTTCCGGATGTTTCTTCAGGGCCGGCAAATGACGAGCGCGAACAATGTTGCCCGCTCCGACAATCCCAATCCGCAATTTGTGATTATTTTTGTGCACCGGTTACGCGAAATATTGATTTTGCAGACCAGACTGGCTCTTGTGCGAGCTAAATTTGACCGCCTCCGCCAGTTGCGCGTTCAACTATGGCGGCTTCGCCACGTTAAATCGTAAATCCGATGCGACGATTCAACGAATCACACTACCGATTCTGCCTTGGTTCATTAATTCGTCATTCGTCATTTGAACTTCGTCATTTCCTTAACATCTACTTGACCGGTGAACTGATGCGCGGCAGCTTACGCGCCTGTTTTTGAGGTTATATCATGTCCAGAGTTTGTAGTGTTACAGGATCGAAACCCATGCGCGGAAGCGTTATTCACCGGCGCGGTCTGGCCAAAAAGAAGGGCGGGGTAGGCCGGCACGTCACGAAAAATGTGCCGCGCATTTTCGCGCCGAACCTGCGGCGTCAGCGTATCTGGGTGCCGGAGCTGAAGAAGTTTGTGCGCGTCCGCGTTACGGCGCGTGGTCTGAAAACAATCAACAAACACGGCGCCTTCAAAGCGCTCAGAAAAGCCGGCGCTATTTAGGATTGTAGGGCGTCTCTGTGCGACGCCATCGGCGTCTGGTACAGACGTCCCACAAATCGAAGAACATGCAACTTACCCTCCTCAAATCAAAAATTCACCGCGCCACGGTGTCTGGGGCGAGCCTTGATTATGAAGGCAGCCTCACGGTTTCCGTCGATCTGGCCGAACTCGTCGGCATGATTCCGTACGAAAAAATCCTTGTGAGTAATTTGAACAATGGCGAACGATTCGAGACCTATGCGATTTTTGGAGAAGCTCGGCGTGGAATCATCGAACTAAACGGTGCGACGGCGCATCTCGGCAAAATCGGCGACCGCCTCACCATCATGAGTTTTGCGCGCTACTCGCTCGAAGAAGCGGCATTACATGCACCGCGTATTGCGCTCTTGAACGAAAAAAATGAAGTCGTTCGTCACGAAGCCGGCGACTGGGTGCCTTCGCTAAGAATCGTTGGCGAGTAGGGTCCACGCCAAATCGCCAACGCGAGCGTTTGCTCCGCCGGTTCACCGGATCCGCGTTTCACTGTCTCTCCGGCCATCTCCGGAGCTATCGCTTCCCGCGGTTTGGCTTTTCCTCGCGGAAGATCGAGCGAGCCATCATTGAACTCGATCACAAAGCCTTCGTTGATCAACCAGCGCAAATCGGACGCAAGCGAGAGTTTGCGCGGCTCTGCATCTTCGGTTGCAACATCGCCAATCAACTTCTCAAAAAGCTGTTTGCGGTTGATCACTGCCGTTCCTGACAGCGCTTCGAGAATCGCATTCACAGATGGAGACACGCCAGCTTGCTCGTGAACAAAGGCTTGTGTTCGGATTGGCGAGACAAACAACATCCCCCTGCGATGGCGAAAAACGTGGAGCCCATTCTGCCGAAATCGTCCAGCCAACTCCTGCATCACCGCTGAGGGCGAACGCGTTTCCCGCGCCCAGGCATCTTCGACCGCCCGATTGAGTAACCTATCGGGCAAACGCCGACTCAGGACTCCGCCGATGGTCGCTTCCTCCAGTCCTTTGATTAATCCCTCCAAATAATGCGATCGGAAATGCCGCTCTACTTCGGTCGGGGAAGAGAATGTTAAAGGAACGTCTTCGCGGATCGTGGTGTAGGTAGTCACCTTCCGAGCCTCTTCTTTCCAGCGCTCAATCAACGCGACATCGTTCACAATCTCGATCTGTCGCTGGTAATCGGCGAAGCTCATTCGGCGGCTAAACCGTTGCTCGTAAAGGCTACGCAGTTGCAACTGATAATTGTGATGGTTCGTCGGGCCAAGAAGTGTCCCGCTCAACCGGCATCGCGCGATGTTTGAGAAATTTCCCTTGATCGGTTCGGACTCGGTAACGTCAATCCTATAGAAATCGGACTGAGCCAGGCGGAACGCATTTCGCTCGAGGAATTCTCGATTCAGAGAAAAGACCCCATCGTCGCCAATCCGATAAAGCGGCGATTCCGCTTTCGCCGTAAGCCGCACGTCGTAGCGTTCGGGCTTTTCAAGAAACAAGCGCGCCAGGGCATAGAGCGAATACGCCACTGAACCAGACTTGATTTGGGCAACGACATTTTCGAACGCCGGCGAGTACGGCAGAAAACGGATGGTAACCTCCGGTGAAACTGGTCGAGAAATTTCAGAACGGGCTTCGCGGTGCGGAGATTCCCTTCGATCCTGTTGTCGGCGCACCCGGCGGCCTGCTCGCGAACCTCTTTCGGAGTCGCGCCCTACCTCGTGCCCCCCCGTTACTGGGTGCCGGGCGCCTGGTCTCCGTCTATCGGAGCTGCGTGCTGACAGTCCCCTGCGCGTCGGCGCACCCCGACGGTGCTCTGGGCGCTCAGAATCCCGCTCGCCTTCTGCATCCGCGTAACGTTTTGCATCGACTGGTTCTTTTACCCAGGCAGGCAGCAGTTTTAGATCGAGCAGGTCGACAGGCTCGAAAGGGGGAGAAGTCATCGGCTTCATCTACTCGAATGACAAACGGAAGCAAACGTGAAGGTGTAACAGCAAAACCCGAAAATGATTGACAACCTCTTTAATTCATTTACTTGCCATTGCTGTGCTCGGGAATGTCCCGCGACTGCGAGACTTTTCGACGCGCAATTAACATAAACCGAACAAATTTTATGGCGGAAAAATCGATCGAAGAGAAAGTTAAGGACATCATTGTCGAGCAACTGGGCGTCAATCCAGAGCAGGTCACGCCACAGGCTTCATTCATTGAGGATTTGGGCGCGGACTCGCTGGATATCGTCGAATTGGTGATGGCGTTTGAAGAAGAGTTCGGAGTGGAAGTGCCGGACGAAGACGCTGAAAAACTGCAGACTGTCGGTGACGTCATTAAGTACATCGAAGAAAAAGCGTCTAAGCAATAGCACGCACGCCGCAAGTTCGGGGACTCGTTGATTTTGAAAGCATTAAACACGGCTGACGGCCGTGTTTTTTGCTTATTGGTTGCGTGACCCAGACACGAGGCTCAGACTACGTTTCGATGAGCCTTTCGCTGTTGGAAAAGCCATTATTTCAAGTAGGCGGCCACTACGTCACCTTTCTGGGGCTGATTGCATTTGCCGCCCTTTTTTCGGTTGGCGTCATTATCGCGCGAATTCTGCAGAGCGATGTGGTGCGCCGTATTCTCAGTCGCTTCAAGCTAGACATTAATTTCATCGCGATCGTTACGACGATCCTGAGTCTTGCCGCACTGGTGTTCTTTACCGTGAGCGCGGTCAATGCAGCAGGGGTGCCACTCTACTGGAACGCGCCCTTGCCAGGGATCACGCTGAGTCTAGTACAAATTTTTCTCTTAATTGGGCTGCTCGTCGCGGTCTTCTGGCTCTCATCTCGCACAAAACGTTTCCTCTTCACTCGCTTCCTGGTGAGAAGTGGGCTCGACCGGGCTTTGCAGCACGCCATTGCGCAGATCGTGGGCTACGCAGTGCTGATCATCGGAATCGTCATCGTTCTGGACAATGCTGGCATCCGTTTGGGAGCTCTGACGGTATTCGCCGGCGCGGTTGGTGTGGGCGTTGGATTTGGTTTGAAAAACATCGCGAGCAATTTCATCAGCGGTCTGCTTATTCTTGCCGAGCGACCGATCACCATTGGCGATCGCATTGAAGTCGCAGGCATCACTGGCCAGGTGAAGCAAATTCGGGCACGAAGCACGGTCATCATGACCAATGACGGCATTGCCATGATCGTGCCAAATGAGAAGTTCATCGATTCGCCGGTCACAAACTGGACATACAGCGATCCACGGGTGCGTTTTCGGGTGCCCGTGGGAGTAGCTTATGGCAGCGACGTGAACAAAGTACGCGAGGCACTCATCGCGGCAGCGCGCGAGCACCCGGCCACGCTGAACGATCCCCCGCCAAATGCCTATCTCGAAAAATTCGGCGATAGCACAATTAATTTTGAAGTGATCGTCTGGAGCGAAAGAATGAGTTACAAGCCACGGCGATTCAAAAGCGAGTTGAATTTTCTGATCGAAAAGCATTTGCGCGAAGCGGGAATTGAAATTCCAAATCCTCAGCGCGATCTCCACATTCGCGACGGTGTGATCAAGGTGAAAACCGTGGCAGAGCGGGAACCTGGGGAACGATCAGGGGCTTAGGCGCGCCTCGGCATCTTGTTATCCGAGCCGCATTGGCCTTGTTTCCCCATGCAGAATGGTAACGTAATCCGGGTTCCACACGGCGTGGTGAAAGTTGTTACGCTCGCTGAGCTGCAAAATTGCGAGGCATGGAAACGGGCACTTCAAAATAAGTGCAAAGACCATCGTTACTACGAAATCGTCGAAGAAACGCTCCAGGGCAGCGGTTTTGAACATCATTATCTGCTGCTTGAGGATGATTCTGGCAATGCGCGGGCAATCCAGGCTGTGTTCTTCGTTCGGCAAAATCTTGTGGAAGGCGTGCCAGGTAAAATTAGTTCAATGGTTGCTCGCGTCCGCAAAGTTTTCCCGCGCTTTCTAACGATGCGCGTCTTGATGGTTGGCTGCGTAGGCGGTACGGGCGACTTGGGCGCGTGCGACGAGAAAGACGAAGCATGGGTTGCAAACGTGTTGCAGCCAAGTCTTTCGACTTATGCGCGGCACAACAAAGCGTCACTGGTCGTTCTGAAAGATTTTCCCGCGACCTATCGCTCGGACCTCGAAGCGTTTTCTCTGAGTGGTTATGCACGGATTCCCAGCATGCCAATGACGCGGCTTTCGCTGCATTATCATAACTGGGACGCATATTTTCGCACACTCAGCAAGGCGACCCGAAAAGATCTGCGCCGAAAGTTTCGCAAAGCCGAGCGTGCACCCAAGCTCGAGATGGAAGTAGTCAGCGACATCGCGGATCTTGTTGATGAGATCTACCCCCTGTACCTCGCCGTCCACGAGCGTTCGCCATTAAAATTCGAGACTCTGACGAAAGATTATTTTTGCGCAATCGCACAACGAATGCCGGATCGAGCGCGCTTTTTCATTTGGCGCCAGCTTGGCAGGATCGTCGCATTCAGCTTTTGCCTCGTCTGCAACGACAAGATTTATGACGAATGCATTGGACTGGATTACAGCGTCGCACTCGACCTGCATCTTTATTTTTACACGTTGCGCGACATCATCTCCTGGGCGCTGGAACACGGTTTGAAGTACTACTATAGCAATCCGCTCAACTACGAACCGAAACTGCATCTGGATTGCGAGCTTGTGCCGCTCGATCTCTATGTCATGCACACAAATCCGCTGCTCAACCCGATTTTTCGCCGTCTCATCAAATATCTCGGCCCGACGCGTCACGATCCTGTTTTGCAGCGGTTTCCTAACGCCGATCAGCTCTGATCGAACCAATTATGTAGACGCCGACGTCTCGGCGGCGCGATGCGCGAGATGTTAGCATATTAGCGCCGCGCTTCGCAGAGCGAAGCGACTACAGCACAAGTCAAAATCGGTTGCCACGGGATCGCTGCTGGCTACAAAAACAAATGCAAAATCGACCTTCGGGTTTCGGCAACCCCTGGCTGCAACTTGCTCTCAGCGTTGCCTGCGTGCTTGTGTCCGAATTTCTTTTGAAGCGAGGCGCAACAGAGGTCGCAGATACTGACAGCGCGTGGTCCTGGACCGGCGTTAACGGCTTGGCTTCGCCGCTGGTGTGGTGGGCGATTCTTCTCATTATCGCCAGCTTTATCAGTTGGCTTTACGTGCTGAGACACATTCCAATCACCATCGCGTTTCCCCTGTCGCGTGTGGTCGATATTCTAGTTCCACTCGGCTGTTGGATTTTCCTTGGCGAATATATTTCGCCACTGCGCTGGTGCGGGATTGCGCTAGTTATTATGGGATTAGCGTTGGTCGCGAAACCGATCGCACAAATAGAGGAGCACCTGTGAGCATTCTCGCCTTCTTCTTCATCGTTGTCTCTTTGCTGAGCTTTGTTATGGCTCAGCTCGTCCTTAAAAGAGCCATGGCAATCTCGGCCATGAAAGGGCTTAGTAATTCTCGGTTCGTTTCGCTCACTCTTGCCGGCATCGCTCTAATGACAGTTTCGTTCTTTCTCACGCTCGGATTGCTGCAGCGATTCGATCTGAGTTATCTCTATCCATTCCAGGGTTTGAGCGTAATCTTTATCACGCTGATGGCAGCGGTCGTGCTAAAAGAAAAGCTAAACCTGCGACTCACGATTGGCGCGTTGCTGATCAGCGCCGGCATTGTGCTGGTTTCACTCAGCTAGAGTTCCGCCTCGGAAAGAACTCTAAGCAAATCCTTCATTAGCAAATCGGCTTGGCGCGGATAGAACGCGCCAAGCCTTTACTCGTTCAGATGCTCGATGTGGTCGGAGTTTTTACTACGGCACCCGTGTCGCTGTTCCGACACCCAGTCCGATGCCGGCGCCAGCACCTCCCCCAACCTGGGTCTGCCAAAGCTGCTGTCCACCCGGTCTGACGTAGATGTTAAAGCTTGGGCCGTCGGTGATTGATATCGTGCCCGTGCAGTCCGCTGCGACCGTATACGTTCCTACCCCTCCGGTGGCGTCGATAATAATAAAGCCCCCGATGTTCACAGTGCCGAATTCATTGACCAGCGTACCATCTCCATTGAACCGGCTGCCTTGCATAATCGCTTTCGGTAGCAAGTTCCCACCGACGTTTTGGTACCCGTCGAAGGTCACTAGATACAAGCCGTTCAACGTCTGCGCGCTGCAAGGCTGCGGAAACCGCGCCGTTGCCCGCGCAGTATCGGACGTGCCCAGCGCCATCGCGGCAACCAGGCACACCAACGCACAGGCGAAGGCCAGGGAACTCATTATCAGCTTCGTTAACTTTGTCTTCATAGTTATTGTTTCTTTCTGTTTAATTTTTTTTGGCCTTCTTTGATTCCTCGTTATTGAGTTGTCATTCCTGGCCGTTCACTGAAGTACTGCGTAAAATTTTGGGATTCCTTACGCGGGAGATGGCTCTGCCGGGTTAAATCGTTAAATCATTCATCCGTTGAAGCGGAGAGATCGCGGATGGCGCGGATCGCACGGATAAGGTTCTAAACAGAAGGAAATGAAGGCAGCGAAGACG